>JBGTHN010000545.1:0-5340 GCA_041746235.1 Pyrinomonadaceae bacterium
GTTGAAAAATTCAAGTTCGTAGTGGCGGTTGTTCCAGTATTATAGATGCCTGCCCCATTATTGGAACTGTTTCCGCTCACAGTTGAATTGGACAAATTAACCACTCCAAGTCCGGTAGATACCGTAAAGTTTTCAACTCCGCCACCGAGACTTGTCAGTGATGTTGCCATATTCCCGCTGATGGTTGAGCTGGTAATATTTGTTGTTGAGGCAAATGTTGAACCGGCTATATTAATCACACCGCCGCCTTCACCAACAGATGTGTTACCGCTGACGGTGCTGTTTGTAATAGTTGTATTTGCCACAGCAGTTGTTGAAGCAAGTGTCCGAATGCCTGCGTGAAACGAGCTGGCGGAATTTCCCGAAACAGTTGAATTTGTGATCGAAACAGTTGATTGTTGATTATAGATTCCGCCCGCGAAACCTGCACCTGCTCCGGCAGTTACAGTCGATGCATTACCACTAATCGTGCTTCCGGTAATTGTAGTTGTGCCTGCCGTAACATGAACCCCGCCGCTAAAAGTATTAGAACCCGAAGATGTGGCAGTGTTGTTGGTGATCATTGAATCGGTGATATTTGTTGTTCCGATCGAGGAAACACCTCCGCCACTAACAGAAACGGTAGTACTTGTGTTTGAACCTGTATTTCCGGTAACGGTCGAATTGTTGAGATTGATGGTGGCAGCACTATTTCCCATAATTCCGGCTCCGATCGAACTTCCGGCGGCTGTTCCGCCCGCCGTATTATTTGAAACCGTACAATTATTAAGCGTCAAGGTTGCACCCGTTGCACCTGAAACCGCGATTCCGCCGCCGCTTGTTCCATTATCGTTTTCCGTTACAACAACTCTATTAAATGTGGCAATTGCAGCACCGGCATCAACTCGAACACCTGCCCCAAATGTTCCGGCGGCGGTTGTATATCTGCCGTATCGCACTGTAAGGTCGTTTATGACCGCAGTCGTTCCCGGTGAGATAAACCGAATATGGAATACCCTTTCTAATGCTACCCCGCGGCTTGCTGCTGCCTGTACGATGGTTGTACCGGATCCGGCACCATTAATGGTGATATCAGAGTTGATATCGTAATCACCACTGACATTTACGTTTTCACTAGCTCCGGCTAAAGTTGTCGTATAAGTTCCCGCCGGAAGTGTGATAATGTCTGCTCCTGCCAATGCGTTCGCTTCTGTGATCGCCGCCCGAAGTGTGCAAACACCGTTACCTAATGCTGTTTCGCAAACGCCGTTTCCGGCAGTTGCATCCTGAACGTCATTAACATCATTAACTATAAATGTTGCGGCACTTGCCGAGACAACAAAAAATAAAAACATCGTTGTGAGTGTGAGAAAACTCTTTAATCTAATTAAAACCCTTGTATCTTTCATATATTCTCCATCTGACCTTAAAATTGTAGATTAGCGACTTATTACTCTAACTAATAGCTTTATAAAATAAACGATCTGCATAAATCATTAATGGACGAGCTACCACAACTTTGTGTTTTCTGAATATGTTTTTTAAAAATTTGAAATGTTATTTGTGCTTGAGGATTTGTATGGTTTTGTGGATAAATAAATCAAACAAAAATATATCCCCGTCAAAAATGTTTCAAAATATTTCTTACATACATATCCGGCTAAAGGGGATAACCTAACACCTAAAAAATTCCGACAACCTAATAATTTATAATTCCCGCCAAATTGTTCTAAATTTATTATGAGAAAGTTAAGTTAGCGTGGAAAACCAATGCTGTCAAGGTAAAATATGGCAAGTTTGTTGATTTTATAAGGATTCAAATTCAAGTGCTTCTTTTCACAATCAAATGTGTTCTTCAAACATCAGAAGCATCAATAAGTTAAAGGGTATTGTTGAGTTATCAATTTTGAAAATTATTGAATGTTATAAAGATGTTTTTTTATAAAATTTCTTTAAGAATCATAAAATTTGTCATAAATTATTCATCTTCGGTGTTTTGATATTAGAAATCCAAAATTACTAAACAAAAAATTTTACGGAGGCATTTTAGAGAGATGAAAAATTTATATATTCGATACGCATTTTTATTGACAGTTTTGTGTTTATTTAGTGCAAACATTTTTGCCGGAGATAAATACGAATTTTGTCAGGATTACGATGGCTATAATTCAAACGGGAAAAAAAACTATTCGCAAAATGATTTGCGTGAGATAACGATTCCTGCAACAAGACGTTTGGAAGTTGACGGAAATAAAAACGGCGGAATCAGCATTAAGGGCGAAAACCGGAGCGATATTTTAATTCGTGCTTGCGTCAGATCTTGGGCAGATTCCGAAGCGGAAGCAACGACGGCATTAAACAATACTCGCATTGAAACAAGCGGAATTGTTCGTGCGGTTAATGCAAATGAAGAAGCTAAATTTTCGGCTTCGTTCGAGATACTTGTTCCAATGCAAACGAGTCTGAAACTTTCCGCAAAAAATGGCGGGATTTCAATAACTTCGGTTGATGGAACGCTGGAATTTGAAACACAAAACGGCGGTGTAAGTCTGAAAGATGTATCCGGTGATGTTAAAGGAATGACAAAAAACGGCGGTGTTTTCGTAAGTTTATCGGGCAATGTCTGGCGTGGAACAGGTCTTGATGTTGAAACAAAAAATGGCGGCGTAAAACTTATTTTACCGACAAATTATGCGGCGGACATCGAAACAGGAACGGTCAATGGCGGATTCTCAAGTGATTTTCCTGAACTGAAAGTTGAAAAGGATGATAAGGAAGGTTGGCATAAACCAAAACGTGTTAACGCAAGTATCAACGGCGGCGGTGCAAAAATCCGCGTAGTAACAACAAATGGCGGTGTGAAGATCGCTACTTCTGAATAACAAAACCGATAAATTCTTCAAAATAAAAGGACACGCAAACTTATTAATACAGTCTGCGTGTCTTTTTATCTTTTACTTAATTTTTACAAATTCTCCAAAATAAAATTTGCCATCATATTATACAAATGATAGGTCTGTTCAGTGTCGCTGATGCCGTGCCGTTGAGTCGGATACGCCATAAAATCAAATTGGACTCCTGCTTTTTGCAAGGCATAGACAAACTTAGTTGTGTTTTGCATATGAACATTGTTGTCCATTATGCCGTGAACGAGCAGAAGTTTGCCGTGCAAATCTTTAGCTTTGGAATTCAAATCGGTTTTGGCGTAACCTTCGGGATTATTTTGCGGTGTCAGCATATATCTTTCGGTGTAGATCGAATCGTATAAAGCGTAATCTGTGACTGGTGCAACAGAAACGCCGACTTTAAAAGATTTGCTGTGCGTTAAAGCAAAAAGTGTCATATAACCACCGTAACTCCAGCCCCAAATTCCGATGCGATTCGAATCAACATAAGATTGAGTTTTTAAGAATTTTACGCCGTCTTCGATGTCTAATTGTTCCGAAACACCGAGTTCTTTATAAGCTGTCCAGGTTTCTTTTTCGCCTTTTCCGCTTGCCGAACGCGGGTCGCAAACCCAAATAATATAACCTTTTTGAGCAAGCATCTGATGATAAAGAGAACGACTTCCGCCCCAAGAATTACGAACTTGCGGAGCGTGCGGACCGCCATAAACGAATGACAGAACAGGATATTTTTTCGACGCATCAAAGTTCGGCGGTTTAATCATAATCGCTTCCATTTCAAAACCGTCACGATTTTTGACCTTCATAAATTCAGGTTTGCTCAAGTTATATTCGTTCAAAACATCAACCTTATTTTCTTTGATAACCTTTTCAACCGATCCATCCGCACGATGAAGCGTTGTTTTCCAGGGCGTATTTATATCGCTCCAAATCGAAACAAAATGCGTAAATGTAGAATTGAAATTTGCCGAATACGAACCTTCATTTTTCGTCAAACGAGTCAAACCTGTTCCATCGAGTTTTATGCGATAAATTTGCGTTGCGATGTGGCTGTGTTCGGTGGCGGAAAAATATGCAAAACCATTTTTCTCATCAACGCCGTAAAACGAACCGACTTCCCAATTGCCTTTTGTAATTTGGCGAATCAATTTGCCGTCTTTGTCGTAATGATAGAGATGTTTCCAGCCATCTCGCGGACTTATCCAAATAAATGAACCGTCTTTCAACCAATTTGGATTTCCCGGTGAATCGATCCAAGCCTGAGTTTTGTCTTGAAACAAAGTTTTCATTTTCTTGCCTTTTGCGTTAACGGCATTTAGGTCAAGAAAAGTTTGCTCACGATTTTGTGCTTGATAAATAACCCATTGCGAATCGGGCGACCAATCCACACGCGAGATCAGAAAATCTTCGGCTTTGTATTTTGAAGTATCAATATTTGAAACTTTGTTTGATCTAACATCAGCAACGTGAAAAGTTACGATCGGATTTGGATCACCTGCTTGCGGATAACCGACATCTTCAATGTTTTGATCTGTTTTAACATCGTCGGCAAGAATAAACATCGGAACAGATGAATCATTGGTTCTTAAAAAAGCGATTCCCGTTGAATCCGGCGACCACCAATAACCGCGATTTTGTCCGCGTCCATAAAGTTCTTCTTCATAAACCCAGGCAAGATAACCATTTAGAATGTTTTTGCTGCCATCTTTTGTAAATTGTGTTTCCTTTCCGCTGGCAACATCCACAACAAAAAGATTATTTCCACGAACAAAGCTAACCATTTTTCCATCGGGCGAAAAATCCGCTTCGAGTTCGCTTGCCTTGTCATTTGTCAGACGCTTGGCAGTTTTGGTCGAAGCATTATAAACAAATAAATCTTCGTCATTACTGTAAAGAAAAGAACTTGTCGCTTCGTTTTGATTAATAAAACGGCTTGCGATCTTTTTTGCGTCACCGGCGGATAAACCCGCTTTGGTCAAACCTTCCGCAACTTCGGCACTATTGTAAATTACTTTTTCCGAACCGTCTTTTGCATTAACTTCGACAAGTTTAATACCTGTTTTATCGAATCTCGGTTCAAGAAACGAGTTACCGTCATTAGACCAACGCACACCAAAAGTCGGTGAACCGCTAAAGGCAATTTTATCTTTCGGATGAAAAATCTTATCAATCGTTAGTTTTGAATTTTCGCCCTGCGAAAGTGCAAAGGACGAAAACGCAAGCAAAATACCTAAAAGCCAAATGGTTTTTCTCATAATTTTTTCTCTTATTAAATTTTAAAGGGATTTTTTAATTTGTAAGAATTATAAACGAAAATGTCTTCAAATTCCTAATGTAACGCTATTTCAGCACAATTTGCATTTACAATGCTCTTTCATCTTGTGGTAATTAAGCCTTCGGATGTGCATTGTCGTAAACTTCGATCAATTTTTCCATCGAAACTTGTGTGTAGATT
>JBGTHN010000546.1:0-2694 GCA_041746235.1 Pyrinomonadaceae bacterium
TTCCCTTTTCGTTGTAAACTACTTCGTCCATAATGTTATACATAAACATTACGCCTCTGCCGGAGGATTTGAAAAGATTTTCGATGTTGGTCGGGTCGGGAATTGTGGAAACGTCGAAACCTTCGCCTTCGTCTTCGATGGTGAAACGGGCTTCATTCGGCGTTATGTCAGCGACGATGCGGACGTTTTTTGTTGAATCGAATTTATTGCCGTGTTTGACGGCGTTGACGAAAGCTTCGTCTAAGGCTACAAAAAGATTAGATTTTTCGGGATTTACAATGCCGAGTTTTTCGACACGCTTTGTTAGATAATCCAAAACACTGTGCATTAAATTTAAAACACTTGGAATCTCAAATTCGATCTTTTCGTGGCGTTCTTTTATATCTTTGTTGCGGTCTATATATTTAGATTTGTATTTGAGAATTATTTCGACGCATTCTTTTACTTCTTCATCGGTAAATTTGCCGTTTTTAAAGTTTGGAATGCAGATTTTAAATGCTTTGATATGACTGCGTGTTTCTGCGATTTCTTCAATGTTTTTGGTAAAACATTCGGGAATGTTTTCAATATGCACATCTTCGACAATGAGTTCGTCGCCGTCCAAATCGGTGATAATAACGTCGAAACCATCATCTTTCATCAACCTGATTCCATCATCACGACTTGATGCAGTTTCGATAATATTACCGTTTCTGCTGAACTCTTTGGCGAGTGCCGTTCTTAAATCATCATAATCGTCAACGATTAAAAATTTCTTTTCCATTAGTCGGTTTTTCCTAATTTACGTCGGTGTGCAGATATAAATAAACTTTTGCAAAAACCCTTACGATAAAATAAAGTCTTTTGTTGCATAAATAATAACCTAATATACACATAATTTTCTATCAATGATTGAGCAAAATAAAGAAATTCCGCCGGAGATACGAAAATTTGCGTCGCTTTCAAAGTATTCGTGGCGTGAAAAATTTGTAATTTATCTGGCTGATCTTTTCTTTTCGACGTTGATAATGCTCATCGGCAAGACCGTTCGATTCGAGTTTGAAGGATGGAAAGATTCTAAGATCGAAGGTTGGGAAGATTATGAAACCGCTTATGCAAAAAATCCTGCAACGATCAGTGCTATCTGGCACGATCGCATCTTTTTAATGACATATTTCTGGCGAAAACAAGGTTTGACAATTTTGGTTTCGCAGAGTTTTGACGGTGAATATATTGCACGCACAGCTCAAAGATTCGGCTATGGTGTAATTCGCGGTTCTTCGACACGCGGAGGATCGAATGCTCTCAAAAATATGTTGCGGCTTTTGCGTAAAGGAATTTGGATGGGTTTTACGGTAGATGGTCCGATTGGTCCGCGTTACAAAGCAAAAAAAGGTTCACTTTTGTTGGCAAAACAAACCGGATTGCCGATCATTCCGATCTCCATCGAAGCAAGAAAATTTTGGATAGTAAACAGCTGGGACAAATTGCAGATCCCAAAACCATTTACCCGTGCGAAAGTTTTTATTGCCGAACCCATTTTCGTTTCAAAAGATACAAGCAAAGAAGAATTAAAAAATAAACAAAAAGAACTACAAAGAAAACTTGACGAATTAGTGGTTTTTGGTGAACAATGGCGGCATAGCAAAAAATAAAATTTGCGTGGACATTATCCCCAAACTTCTTTAATAACCATAATCGAACTGATTTTTGATTGTGTTTCTATGTGGTTTTTTAAAGATTTTCAACAATAAATCTAAATTGCCTGATCTATGTCAGGTGCAAACTTTTACAATTTAACAAAAACAGGAGAGAGAAAAAAATGGCTCTATTTGATTCGATTATTAGCGGAGCATCTGAAAAATTTGGTTTAGGCGATAAAGCTGGAACTCTATTATCCGCACTATTAGCTTTGATGACAAACCAGAAAACAGGTGGTTTTTCAGGATTTATAGACAGATTTAGAGAAGCCGGTTTGGGTGATACGGTAACATCTTGGATTACTTCGGGGGATAATGCTGAAGTTTCAAGCGAACAAATTGAATCAGCAATTGGTGAAGATACAATTGCTGTAATGTCCGAACAACTTGGAATTGATAAAGAAAAAACAACTTCCGCTTTAGCATATATGACACCCAAAGTTGTGAATAATCTTACGCCCGACGGCGAAGTTCCAGATAATGACAGTTTGCTTTCTAAAATTGGTGGATTTCTTACCGGAGCAACAGGAGTAGCAGCTGGAATTGCAATCGGTGTAGCTGGAGGAAGTCAAGCAGTTGCCGGTAGTGTGGCAGATACAGCCAGCGATGCCGCCGAATCGGTTGGTGATGCGGCAGGAGCAGTTGGTGAAAAGATCTCCGACGCATTTGATTCCGTTACCGGCGGTTTTGATGGCGACGGCGATGACGACGGCGGTTCAATTTTGAAATGGTTATTACCTTTGCTTCTGCTTGGCGTATTAATTGCCATCGGATTTTATGCCTGTGGGAAAGATAAAACTACAACTGTTACCAACACCAATACTGAAGAAAACGTAAATAAAGACGAAACCAACAAAGATACAACTACTGCCGAAGCGGTTGATTCGAGTTTCAAAATTGAAGCCAAAGACGGCAAATATACCGTTACCGGAGTTGTTAAAGACGAAGCTACCAAGAAAGCGATAATGGACAAATTGACTGCTGAATTGGGCGAAGGAAATGTTAATTTCGACGG
>JBGTHN010000547.1:0-3291 GCA_041746235.1 Pyrinomonadaceae bacterium
GTTTTTGCGGCGTATAAAAAAGCGGTCGCTTTAGGCGAGAAAAAATAATCAGACAAATTTAACAGGGATGAAGAGGATTTGGAGGGATAAAAATCAAAAAAACTGATTTAAAAATATCCTTGTTTAACCTCTTCATCCCTGTTAAATTTGTCCGCTTATTTTTTCTCGCCTAAAGCGACCGCTTTTTTATACGCCGCAAAAACGGATTTTGAGAGAACCGTTCGCAAGCCGCCTTTTTCCATTTGATAGATCGCATCGGCGGAAGTTCCGCCCGGACTTGTCACCATATTTCGCAGTTCCGCCGGATGTAAGTCTGATTCCATCGCAAATAAAACAGCACCGAGCATTGTTTCCTGAACCAATTCTTTTGACATATCGCGTGAGAATCCCAAATGAACACCCGCATCGGTCAATGCTTCCATCACCATAAAAATATATGTCGGTCCCGTAGCCGAAAGAGAAGTCGCCATATCAATCATATTTTCATTATCAACATAAAGCTCGCGTCCCAAAGCGGTTAAAAGCGATTTAACTTGCTCACGTTCTTCGCTTGAAACTTCATTCGTGCAAGTCCACGCAGTAATTCCGTGACCGATCTGCGAAGGCGTGTTCGGCATCGTCCGTCCGATCTTTTTGTTGCCTAATGCCTCGGAAATCGTTTCGATCGTTGCTCCCGCAATAATTGATAAAATAAGTTGCTCAGGCGTAACGATGCCTTTCAAGTCATTCAAAACGCCCTTTAATCTCTGCGGTTTGACACACAGCACAACGATCGAATTTTCGCTCTTCTTTACACTTTCAACCGTATCCGCATTTTCTTCAAAAACATTAATTTTATATTTTTCGGTTAATTCATCACGCCTTTTTGAACGCGGATGACTTGCCGAAATTTGTGCGGGCTGAACCAATTCCTTACGAAGCAAACCTTTGATAATTGATTCCGCCATCACACCGCAACCGATGAATGCTAATTTTGTGTTTGATAAATTCTTTTCCATAACTTTTACGCCTTAATTTTTGACAATGTAATAAAATAGCGTAAAAAGCAGAATGCGGGAAATTGCAAATATGTTTAATTAGTCGCAAAATACCAAAACCGCTTCATCATACATCGGCGGGAATCGCCTGATAACTCATATCTAAACCCATAAATTTTATTTTACTTTTTTACGGCTTGAACCTTTTAATCTGCAATATTCGCTGAAAGTTCGCGAATATTCGCTGAATATTCGTCAATATTCGCCGAATGTAGCTCAACATTCGCTGAATATTCATCAATATTCGCTGAATATTGAGCTACATTCAGCGAATGTTTATAAGGATTTTGTGAATATTTGGAAAAAATACACACACTTCCCACGGTGAACGGACGTGACTAAAGGAGAAATATCAACAGAACATAGAATTCACACGCTTCGTAACGGTCGCGTGTCTGTCTCAAATTTGAAAAACTCTTTTTGTGTTCGCTGTGCCTCTGTAATGAAATAATTTCCAAGATATTCACTATCCAAATTAGAAATAAAATCAAACTTTGCTTACAATATCTAACCTATGACGATTGATGAACAAATTAAATTTTTGAAGAAAGGCACGGTTGATTTTATCCGTGAGGAAGACTTAAAAGCGAAACTCATAAAGTCCGAAAAAACGGGCAAACCTTTGCGTGTAAAACTCGGTGCTGATCCGACTGCTCCCGACATACACATCGGGCATACGGTCGTGATCCGCAAACTCAAAGCGTTTCAAGAACTCGGACACACGGTTATTTTTCTCATCGGAAGTTTTACAGGAATGATCGGCGATCCTTCAGGTAAAAATGCAACTCGTCCGCCTTTGTCACGGAAGGAAATTGATAAAAATGCGGAAACTTATAAAACGCAAATCTTTAAAATACTCGATCCCGAAAAAACTGAGATACGTTTTAATTCCGAATGGATGGACAAATTCAATGCGGCGGATTTTGTGAAGTTGACCTCTCGCATAACCGTTGCACAGATTCTCGAACGTGACGATTTTAAAAAGCGTATGGCGGAAGAAAGACCGATCTCGATGCACGAACTGCTTTATCCGCTCGTGCAGGGTTACGATTCGGTCGAACTCGAAGCCGATGTCGAACTCGGCGGAACAGACCAGACTTTCAATCTGCTCGTCGGACGTTCGTTGCAAAAGGAATACGGTCAAGAACCGCAAGTTGTCATCACAACGCCCTTGCTCGAAGGCACAGACGGCGTTGATAAAATGTCGAAGTCTTTGAACAATTACATAGGTATTGACGAAGAACCGTCGGAGATGTTCGGCAAAATTATGTCAATTTCCGACGTGTTGATGTGGCGTTATTATGAACTTCTCACCGACAAAACGATTGATGAGATCAACGCTCTGAAATTCCGTTGCGACGCAGAAGAAACGAATCCTCGTGATTTGAAGATCAAACTCGCTAAAATAATCATCGAAGAATTTCATTCGCAGGAAGACGCAGACGAAGCCGAAGAAAACTTCATCAACCTATTCTCAAAAGGGAATTTGCCCGACGAAATTGACGAAATGGAGATTCCATCAGGCGAATACAAGATCGCCGATCTTTTGATGGCAACAAATATGGTCGAATCAAAGGGCGATGCCAAGCGTTTAATAAAACAAGGTGGCGTGAAAGTAAATGAAGAAAAAGTCGAACACGCCGGAATTGATGTAAATATTGATTCATCAAAAGAAGTTTTGTTACAGGTCGGCAAGCGTAGTTTTCTGAACGTGAAAGGAAATTAATTTTGAAAGTTGATACAATCAAAATCGCAAATTAAACAATGTCCCAACTGATAGAAACAGAAGAAACTTTAATAATCGAAACGCCGGAGCGTGTGCCGTTGGAGTTTGCTTTGGCTTCGATCGGCAATCGTTTTATGGCGGTGGCGATTGACCATTTTATTCAATTTCTTTCGATTTTTCTGGTGGTCTGGTTTTTTCAATGGATCGCGGGTTTTGACGGCTTGCAAACTTTCGATTCGTCTTTGGCAGAGATGCCGAAATGGACGATTGCGATAATGCTCATCGTCGTATTTTTGCTTTTTTCGGGCTTTTTTATAATGTTCGAATGGCTTTGGAACGGACAAACTCCCGGCAAAAGGCTTTTGAAATTGCGTGTCATACGCGAAGACGGCAGACCGATCACGCTTTGGGAATCAATTGCGAGAAATCTTTTGCGGGTTGTAGATGCAATTCCGGGATTTGCACTTCCGATCTATTCCGTCGGTTTAATAACGGTTTTTATGAACCGACGCGATCAACGCATCGGTG
>JBGTHN010000548.1:0-2794 GCA_041746235.1 Pyrinomonadaceae bacterium
CCCGTCAACGCCGACGTGATAATTCGTGTTGATCGCCTCGATCCAAGGCACGTTTCGCTCAAAATAAAATCCGTTTGCCGAAATAGTCGCATCGCCTAAAAGTAAAAGCGAGATCAGGAAAATAACGACCGTAATTCCAAGCGTTATCCATTTCAGATTTTTTACTTCATTCCAAAAAATAGAATGCCCAAGGACAGCAATCGCCCCGAATGCGGGTAGCAAAATTAATATTGTAATAAGATTTTCAGTTATAAAATCCATATTTTCAGTTATCAGTTATCAGTTATCAGCTAACAGTTTTTCGACTGCAATCTAGCTGATAAGTTTAATTCCGAAATAAATAAAGTATCCGATAACAACCAATGCACCGAATAGAATAAATGCCGCATAAGAACGCACAAATCCGACTTGAATCTTGCGGACTGCCGAACCGAGTTCTGTTACAAAACTCCCGATCCCATTGACCGCACCATCAATAAATCCAACATCAAAGCCTTTCCACAAACCGTTGCGTGAAAGATTGGTAATCGGGTCAACAATTCCTTTGTTGTAAATTTCGTCCAAATACCATTTTTTCTCAAATAGCTTCGGCATTGTTTTGAGCGGATTCTTTTTGAAATAACTAAAGGCAAAAAGAACTGCACCAACCGCTAAAAGAAAAGATAATCCGGCTAAGATCCGTTCATTACGAATCTCTTCCGGCGAATGAACCGCATGAGATTCTTCGCCACCTTCAGCTTTTTCTTCGGCGTAAAAATGTTTGACTTCTCCCGAATGTTGTTTAACTCCGACTTTGGCAATAACAGGTTCAAGCGTGTGTTCAAAAACATTTACATCACCTGCTCCAACCATAGAACTAATCGCATAAGGAATTCCAACCAATCCGCCAACGGTTGAAAGAACTGCCAAAACAATTAGCGGAACTGTCATTGACCATGGCGATTCGTGCGGTTTGAAATCTGCCGGAATGTGATGATGTTCATCATCATCATCGGCGTGGTCTTGATGTTCATCAGGCAATTCATCGTGGAATCTTTCACTGCCCCAAAATGTCATTACCATCATCCGAGTCATATAAACGGCAGTCATAATTGCCGTTATAACTCCAATTATCCAAAGAAATGTCGCATAATTTCCAAGTGCCGTATTTGCAAATGTTTTATAAAGAATTTCATCATTCGAGAAAAATCCTGCGAACGGAAACCAACCCGCAATTGCCAATGTTCCGATTGCCATTGTTGCAAAAGTGATCGGCATATATTTTTTCAAATTGCCCATCTTCCGCATATCCTGTTCGTGGTGCATTCCGTGAATTACAGAACCTGAACCTAGGAATAACAAGGCTTTGAAAAATGCGTGTGTCATTACGTGGAATATCGCCGCACCGAATGCACCGACTCCGCACGCTAAGAACATATAACCGAGTTGCGAAACAGTGGAATATGCGAGAACTTTCTTTATATCGTTTTGAGCAAGCCCAATTGTCGCCGCAAAAATTGCCGTTGCCGCACCGATCGTTGCCACAATCGCCATTGCCGTCGGAGCATTTTGGAAAATAATGTTACTGCGAACAACTAAATAAACACCCGCTGTAACCATTGTTGCGGCGTGAATAAGTGCCGAAACAGGTGTCGGACCAGCCATCGCATCAGGCAACCAAGTCAAAAGTGGAATCTGTGCCGATTTACCACAAGCACCGATAAAGAAGAGCAGAGATACAGATGTCATTCCACCCATAAGAATTGCTCCCCAAGTAAATGGATCAGCAACCGAAATGGTTTTAGAAACCCAAGTGAAAACGCTATCAACCGTCTGTCCGTCAACTGGTTTATCAAAGAAATTAAGTGTGCCTGAAAGGGTATAGATTAGGAACATTCCCATCAAAACGCCCCAATCTCCAATGCGGTTCATTACAAATGCTTTCTTCGCGGCTTTGCGTGCCTCATCTTTTTGGATGTAATAGCCGATGAGCAGATATGAACACAAACCAACGCCTTCCCAACCGACAAACATCAAGAGATAATTGTCCGCCAAAACAAGCGTCAGCATTGCGAACATAAAAAGGTTTAGATAAGCAAAAAAGCGGTAAAAACTATCATCGCCGTGCATATAACCCGTCGCAAAAATATGTATCAGCAAAGCTACAAAGGTAACAAAACAAGCGTAAATGCCGGAAAGTCTGTCCATTCCAAGTGCAAAATCAACCCGAAAATTACCGACTTGAATCCACGTCCAAATATGGTCAAGAATCGGTTTGTCAATAAACAACGCTCCGCCTTCGGCAATAAATGCAATGTAAAACGCAATCACACACGAAATTCCCACCGACACGCAAGCAATCGCTCCGCTGACCGTTTCGTTTCTCTGCTTCATCCAACCGCCATAAATCCAGTTGGCTAACGCACCAAATAAAGGTGCAAAAATTATTAGACTTAATAAATTATTTTCAGTCATTTTGTAATAATATAACTTTAATTAGCTAAAAATCTTTCATTCTTCCAAATGTTCACAATTAAAAAATTTCTTTCATTTGGTTCATTTTCTTTCTGAGAATTTTGAATCAGTTGGATTTATTTTTGTATCTGTTCATCCGTAAATTTTGGAACCTCAAAATCTTCGGCTACCTGAACGGGATTATTCAAAAAAATCTGAGCCAAAATCTTATTTTCCTTTTCTTTTTCAAGTTTGGATTTTAAATATTCTTTCAACGCCATCGGATAATCTGAAATACTTGAGTCATTAACCTGAGTTGAAATCAAAATATGACGAACATCATAAATCACTTCTGTTTTTC
>JBGTHN010000549.1:0-2826 GCA_041746235.1 Pyrinomonadaceae bacterium
CTTCACCGCCGTTTGAACTGAATTCTTTGGCAAATAGCTCACGAATAAGGTGCTCGAAATCCTCCCAATCCATTGCCGCTAGATTGGTGGAACTGTCAACGGAATCTGCAACATCGTAATGGCTTGTGAATCTTCGATCAGTGCGACTAATCTGTAAAATTGGTTGTATGGGCGTAAGCGAACTAAGCTTGCTGCTTGCTACACCTTTTAAGTTCTTAAAGCATACTTTCGGATCAACGTGCGCTAAATCGACCTCAAGAAATTCAGCCTTATTTACCTGAATGGACAAAATACAATTATTTTCCCGCTTGCCAGTGGCCTTGTTTATTGAATCGACCCATCCATTAAAAGAAACCGCTAATATCGCGTTTGCAACATCTGCCTCAAAAAGCTCGTGAATTGTTCTCAGAGTAATGTTGTACATTGTCGCGTCAAACATCCTAGAAAGGTTTGCGTCAGAGATATGATATTCCTTGAGTTCATTACTAATAACTTTCACTTCATTTAGGGTTGGCAATTGCTCGATAGAGGGAAGCGAGTACTCAACTACGATTATTTTGGTTTCGGGATTGAAATCGATTTCGTAGCTTTTCGGAAAACTATCCGGATAATGAGAATTGTTCAGTACCAAATCACAATATTCGACAACAGAGCTTGGATTGAGTTTCATGTAAAAATCTTTTAGCGTTTCCACCTTATGATTAACTTCTATCTGATCCGAAATGAACTTTGACTTTTTCTTTTCCCAGTCTTTTACGTCGGTTGCATTTTTCGCTTTAAGTCCCTCAATCTCTGTATTGTATTTTGAAACTTCTGCTGCAAATTTAGAACGCCGATTCTTGTTCTCATCATCAATTTGTTTACAAGTACGTTTCCACTCGGTAAACGCATTCTCGAACTTATTCTTTGCAAAGATAATTTTTGCCTCTTTCTTGGATTTGAATATTCCATCAAAGAAGGTAATTTTCGGCTGAAAATTCATCTGATCTGGTTTTGGCGGATAATCCAAATTAAGAGGTTTAACTGGCATCTTTATTGAAGTAATTTTCAATGGCAATTCTTTCTCAGGCGAAGGAACAGGGAACGGGGTTTTGTCGATTAACTGGTCCCAGTCCACCGTGTCATTTACCTTGAGGGTATGCATCAAAATATTCTTGATTTCGTCAAGCTCCGATATTGCTTGCCGAGTCAAATTTTCGGCTTCTTTTTGAATTTCTACCTTACTTCTATCTAAATTCTTTTTAGCGACAATTTTGTCCCACCGTTCAATTAATTTTGCGACGTGGGATCTAACTTTATTTTCCAATATCCCTCGATCATCCGAGGTTAATATTTTATGGTCATTAAGTCCCGAATGTACGATTTCAGCGATGAATTTATCTCTAAAAGTTCTGACGCCTACCAGTTCGTGCCGATAGTTAATTTTGATCAAATCGTTATGCATATTTAGAACCTTTATGTCGAGACTCACGAACCTAATTGACTGAGAGCGAGCAATATTATTTGGATTTTGTTGAATTACAGAATCAAATTAACTGATTTTGTTTTGAAACACAAGGAAATTTAAAGCTTCTTTGCTAAACTGCACGCCGTCATCGATTCTATTGTTACGTGGCTAAATGGCTTGAAACTTGATCGTATGGAAAAATCTTTTACTTGGGCTAATAAGCTATGAATTCGTCGATGAAAAGCCTTTCATTTTTTACGCCCGTTACTCTCGACGTCAAAAAGCAATAGCAGCCCCATATTCGTTTTTTGCAGAGCAAGTGCCGCCCGCAGAACTTCATTAAGCAAAGAACCAAGATCCAGTATATCGACCAAACCGACACTCATCTGGTGCAAGCGACGCAAATCCGAGAGCTGATTTTCCAATTCTTCCCTTACCGATATAAGGTTATCTTCAACCTTTTTTCTTTCGGCGATCTCGGCTTCTAGTGAAACTGCTCTTTGTTGTAAATGTGAAATCGCCCGACGTTGTTTGTCCCGCCCAAGCAAATTTGTATAACTTTCAGCGGGAATCACGGCTGAATGATCGTTGCAAACGAGACGAAAAGCATCCGAATAAGTTTCGCCGCAAAAATATCCAAGCGGATACGCACAGAAAAGTGTAAACGGATAAGTTCGATTTATTTTATTCCAGAGGTTTTCGACTTCGACGGCTGCTTCAACATTATTTTCGCCGACGAGCAACGCAACCATTTCACCGAATATGCGGATTCTTCGCCCTGGTAAAGCAGAATTTTTTATGGTGTTGCCAATTACTTCTAAAAACAGATTTTCAACAGGAAAACCGTCCGACATAAATTTCGAGCAGGTCTCAGCCGCATCGATGGAAATAAATTGTCCGCGATTTTGAGCCTGTTTTAGATTTTTTCCGTTTGATATTAATTGTCCGGCTAAACTGTCACGATGATTTTTGGTTGCCACAATCAGGCAAACATCTCCGGCATCGAGACCTTCGGAAATAAAATTTGTAAGTGAATCTATGAGGAAATCATCGGATTCATAAAACTGTACAAAATGATCAGAGTTTTTCGAATGAATCGAACGCGCAGGCGATAGATCATTTCCGTTACGTACTGAAGCCGAAATACCGCCACGAACGCCTGTTTTACCTGTCATTCGTGTATTCAAAATCGGCTCCGACAGAAAAAATGATTTCTTAAAAACCCGATCTTTTAACTACTAAGATTCAACCAATAAATGCAACTTTGATAAGTGGTGGGTTGATAGAATATAACTTCCAGGGAACGAAGGTTTCCTTCGTTCCCTGGAACGGCTAAACTATCAATTTGCCACCGACCAAAGTTGCTAATATGAGTCATT
>JBGTHN010000550.1:0-3875 GCA_041746235.1 Pyrinomonadaceae bacterium
CCATTAGGAAATTGATTTTGATTGGTAGTTGGGTTTTGTTGTGATTTTTGAGTTTCTTCTTTTTTGCAGGAAAATGTAAAAAGACTTGCAATAACAATTAGAAAAATAAATTTGGCTTTCATAAATTATCTCCGAAAATAAAAAAAGGGAGAATTTCTTCTCCCCTATAATGTTTAGCTATTATTATTTCATTGCGGGCGGAACGATCGGAATATCGTCCTTCATACCCCAACGAGTGCTTTGGAACGAATTGTTCAAACTTTTTGTTACATACCAGTTTGAATCGGATTCACGGTAAACAGCTATGTCCGATCTGCTGTCTCCGTCATAATCTCCAGCGATAACAAGGTCATCGCTTAAACCAAATTGCGAATATCTGAATCCTGAAGATGCAGATTCGATCTGATACCAGATTTTATCGCTTGGTCTGAAAACGGTGAAATCAGCTTGTCCGTCGCCATCATAATCGCCAAGAACAGGCAAATCTTCACTTAAACCAAATTGGCGGAAAATATATGAACCATCAGAACTATTAACAACATACCAGGTTCCGTTACTTGGACGATAAACAGCAATATCAGTTAATCCATCACCATCATAATCCTGTGGAACGACTCGATCAGTTGCAAGTCCCCAACGGATGACTCTTGTAGAATTGTTTGAACTGTTATTGATCCACCAATCTCCTGTGCTTCGGCGATAAATTGCTAAATCTGCTTGATTATCATTATCAAAATAACCATAAACAGGAATATCACCTTCTGTGCCGTATTGTTTAGAAACAGGAACATTATCCGAACTTTGAATGCTATACCAAACTCCATTGGACGGTCGCCACATTGCAATATCGGTTTTTCCGTCGCCGTCATAATCTGCCGCAACCGGAATATCATCGATTAAGCCAAATTGTGCAGCCTGCATTGTATTTGTCGAACTTTGCAAAACATACCAAACCTTTTGATTTGGACGGAACACTGCGTGGTCACTTATTCCATCACCATCAAAATCATTGACCGCCGTTCTTGAATGAGCAAGATCTGGAGTTCCGGCAAAATCAACACCGGAAATGTCATCAACCAAATTGAATAGACGGTTTGATGGATTAAATGTATAACCGGCTTTTGAAGGTGTAATAATTACATCGTTTCCGGCTGGAATATTCTGAAAGAAATAACTTCCGTCAGTTTGAGTTACCGAAGTTAAAATTTCTGAAGTGAAACTACCATTAAGTGTCATTTTTGCCCCGATCAGCGGACTTCCGTTAGGTTTGGTTGCACGACCTGTGATTGATACACCGGCGGCAGTTGGGGGAACGATGTTGATAATCGCATTTCTCGTTACAGCTTGACCGTCGGGATTGGTTATAGTCAGATTTCTCAAACTTGCGGGACTGACATTTGGATTCGAAATCGTTGCACCAACTGTATTTAGATTTAAGGTTATTGATGTCGGACTATTGTAAGTTACGCTGTTAACCGTAACATTTGTTCCGCTAACAGATGCGGTAATATGATTGAAATTAACCGCTCCGCCTCCAAGATTCGCCCCCGGATCGTAAAAACCCGAACCACTTACGGAAGTTCCGTTAATAGTTACATTAACCGATGCCAAATTACCTGAAACATTATAAACATTGCCTGCATCCGGTCCGTCAGCAATATTAGCAGGTGGCGGAGCGATCAATTGAGCGACTCTTGTGCCATAAGTGTTTGTTCCATTTGTATATTGCTGAATCGTCCAGATCGTCATATCATCAAGCGGGTCAAGACTTGTAAACGAATAATCGCCCCAGCGTCGGGTGGGACCCGGATCGCCCGGCGGATTATATGCAAAAGTACTAGTAGTGTAACCTGCAATCGAACCCGGACTATCTCGCATTGTGCCAATTGCATCACCGACCAATCTTCCGGTCGTAAAAGCATCAGCCCGAAAAGGAGTTCCCGCAGTACTGGCACCGATCGCCGCATGACCTTGACCGGAAACCGTAATGCTTGGAATCCAATATTGTCGAGAGGCGGCTAAAGTGGCGGCAGTATCATAAACCGTTCCCGATTGAAATATTGTTGGTGTAGTCGCTAAATTTTGCAATTCATACCAACGAATGGCACTACGGGATTGGGCGGCTGTATTTCCCACACCCGCCGCATTAACGCGGATATTATGCGTTGTCCATAGCCTTCCGTTTCTCAAAACTGCTGCATAAAGTCGGTCATCCAAAGCATCGAGTCTGCCGGCAGCTCCTCCGGTATTTCCCATATGTTCTATCGCAATAGATGAGGTCGTTGTCGGAACGGTCAACGATAAATTCGCACTAATTGTTGGCGAGGGACCAAGACTTCCCGGGTTTGTAACTCGCCTGATCATCAAAGTGCTGAAAGTTGCATTATCAACACCGATAAAATATCCGAGAGCAGTCGGACCTGTATTTGCCGGATCAACATTATCCACACCACGCGGAGAAAACGGTCCTGCTCCTGCCCCTGTTGCTAATCCGGTAAAAGCCCAAACAGTCAAAGGTGAACCGGCAATTGCTGGTGCTTTTGGAATAACCCATCCATCTGTTCTGCTAAATGAACCGGCAAGTGTGAACATATTCGCACCGATATACATTGCACTTGCATCAATGCCGAATGATTGATAATCGGTGAAAAGTGTGGCATTGCCTAGAAATTGGTAATATGTCCAAACTGTTCCGCCTGTTATGTTCGGACCATCTGAAACAGCGATCATAATGCGATTCGCTGTTGCACCTGTTCCGTTCGGCACATCGATCATATTCAAAAACCAACGTCCTGAAAGTCGGTCATAACGAATATTCGGATCTGTCGTGAAATTGGAAGCGGTCGGTGGTGTCATTACTGAATTAAAAAAAACATCCGAATCAACATTTAAAACTCCATCAGCCAATCCGGTTGTTTTGCTGAAACTTCTTAAACGTCCGTTAAGAAAAACAATAAATTGCGTCGGTCCAATAGCACCCATTGTATCGGGCGGAAATGCACCTGTTTCGGTCGGTCCGGTAACCGTATCAAAATTTAATCCGATGGTTTGCGGTGCGAAAGGTGAAAAATTAGGAACTTCTTCATCATCTTTGTCACCATAAGGGAATTTTGAAATGTTAGGGGCAAGCGGATTTTGTGGCAAATTCGAACGGTCAAAACTTTTTTCAACTTTGCGTATTCCTTTTTCCCGCAAAATCTCACGGTTGGTTTTTTCGCCTGCCCGCAAAGATTGTTCATTCATTATGTCCTCAGTAGTTTTTTCGCCACTACTTTTGACAATTATTTTTTCGCCTTGGCGTTCACCGTCGGGATAAATGACTGCATTTTTCTTGGCTAATTTCTCTTGTTCAAGTTCGCGTTTTCGTTCACGTTCTTGTTCCTTTTTCTCTTTTTTTGAAAGTTTTTTGTTGGTTTTAGAATTTGCACCGGAAATGCGTGTTTGTGAAACGACAGGAATGGTCGTTGAAAACAATAACAAAATAATTATGTTAAAAGCAAAAAATTGCTTAATGATCGAATTGTTGATAGTTTTTGCTGATAGAATCATTGTTTGAAACTCCTAAGAAAATTAAAATTGATAAGCCTTGGGTAATGAACTCTGAAAATAGAATTCAGGGAAAATAGCGAAATAAATTTAATAACTTGTTAATAAATGAACGCGGTATGAATCTTATTAGAAAAACTAACCTTTCGTATGAGAAAAAATTTAAGCTAAAATCAATAAAAAGTCAATAAAATTCTATATAACATTATCAGTTAGCGTAAAAATAAAAGTATTATTTCAATTCATCAAAGATTGGCAACTTTTTAGATCAGTTTTTTAACTAACCAATGTGATGATTTTTATTTATAAAAATAAAACAAAATTATTTT
>JBGTHN010000551.1:0-5748 GCA_041746235.1 Pyrinomonadaceae bacterium
ATTGAAAAAGAAGGCTCTGTTTTTCGGCAACTCGAAACTTCAGACGTTGAGGTTTTGATTGATGAACGGAAGGTTTCATTACCAAGCGGTGCTTTAAGAAAAGAAAAAGACAGTGATTCGGTCAAAGTTTTATTTGTGATAGATAAAAGCGGCAGTATGAATATTGGTACTGATAAACTTCAAGCCGCTAAAGATGCGATAAATAATTTCGTTGGAAACTTAGCTGATAATGATTCAGTTGCTATTTCAACCTTTGGCGACAGATACACGGAAGTGCTTTCCTCAACCAAGGTTGTAAATAAATCGAGTATCAGTCAAGCAGTTAATGGAATTGTTGCTACTGACCAATACACAAATTTTTATGACGGTGTTCAAAAGGCTATAGATCAAGCCGAAACCGATGAAATAAAAAACATTATATTTTTATCCGACGGTAAAGAAGATAATCCGGCTTTTAATCTTCTGACTGATAAAAGCGGTAAAAAAAAGGAAAGCGAAAAAAATTTAATCACAAACTTGAATGACAAAAGCATACGTTTTTTTTCAGTAGCAATTGGAAATCCTGATGCCGAGCCAACAGCACAAGAATATGTTGATTATGAGGCAATGAAAAGCATTTCCGAAAAAACACAAGGAAAGGCTGATTTGGTCAATATGCCTTCTATCAATTTGGACGCTAAAGGCGACAAAGAAGTGGCAAAAAACAAAATTGCCGAACAATTGAAAGGACAATTAGCTGAGATAAAAAAGGCTTTGAAATTTTCATACGCACTGGTTTTTGATTTACCTCGTGATTTAAATGATAGCGGCGAAATGGTTTTGAACTTTTTAATTACTGACGGGGTTAAAAGTTGGAAACAGACAACAACTTATCCCTATTCAATGCAAAACGGGAAGCCGATCTTTGAAAAAGCCGATGTCAAACCATTTTTATCAGCATCGCTTGGAAAAAGTCTGAGTATTCCCGACATCACACTCATTTTTCTATTAATGATCCTGCCTCTCGGCTTTCTTTCAACGATTCCGGCAATTTTCAATAAATTTGCCGCAGTTGCCGAAGAACGAAAAGTCAATGAAGCGATCGTTAGTCTTGCTCCGGGTTCATATCTTATCGGAAAACAGTGTCCAAATGAGAGTGGCAGTTGGGGTAGAAGATTTGCTTTTAATCAAGGCGATACTGTTATTGTTTGTCCGCAATGCGGAATTCCCCATCATTTAACTTGTTGGGCAGAAAATAAATTTCAATGTATGAATCGAGTCTGTGAAAGTCGGTATCAAATCTCGGAAGCAATTTTAACAAAACATAATGTAAAGGTATTGAATAACTAATGAAAGACAATATCAGAATTTATTACTACTTTATAATAGGTGCTATCGGCGGTTTGATCGGTTGGTATTTCGGGACGATCTTCGGTAGCTTTGTCGGAAGGGATGTAGCTGCTGAAATCTTCGGAATCGGAATTCTCTATGATGTGGTTTTTGGTGCAATTCTCGGCGGAATTATCGGCATTGCTGTTTCTGCTTATGATGGAATTCTAAACCGTTCATTCCAAAGATTCTTAAAATTTGGGGCTGTTGGTCTTTTACTTGGAGCTTCTGCTGGTGCAGTTTCACTTCCGCTCATTGATCTGTTTTACCGAACATTGGAACAAGCAACAACCGGCGGTGTTTCAAACGAAGGAAATAAGGCATTACTGATATTTTTAATCGGTAGTCTTTGTTGGGTTTTGTTCGGTGCTTTTGTCGGTTTAGGAGAAGGTGTTGGCAAAGGCACACAGGCTTGGAAAGGTTTGCTCGGCGGAATGCTTGGCGGATTGGTCGGTGGCATTCTTTACGAAATAAATCGGGCAGTCAATCCATCAATCAATCTAACGGAAGTTAGTTTCAACAGTCATTTTTTTTCAGCTGTTACATTTACATTACTCGGTGCGGCAATCAGTGCTTCGGTAGCATTCGTTACCTCGGCTTTGAAAAGTGCGTGGTTTGAAGTTTTAGATGGAAAACTTGCAGGTAGAAATTATGATGTAACGAAATATGTTGATAAAAATCTAGGTTCACATAAATCAGGAATAGTCGGAAGTGATGAATGGAGTTCACACATTTATCTTCCCGGTGACAATGAAGTTCTCGCCCATCACGCCGAAATAAGTTATACAAATGGTTCGCCAACAATCACCGTATCGGCGGAAGCAGCAAAACATCAAACCACTTATTTAAACGGCAGACGATTGACTCATTCAAGTCCTTTGGTTAACGGAGACCGACTTCAAATCGGTTCAACAAATATGATTTATAGAAATACGAAATAGGTCTTTTGGAGGAAAATTTAATGATAACTCGGAGAAATTCACAAGGTAGGAAAGTATTTTCAATAATAACTTTAGTTTTTTTGATGGGATGTTATTCGTTTTTGATAGCTCAACGACCGGAAATTATAGAAAGCGGTTTAGATGAAACTTTTCGTTCAATTTCAATATCAAACCTTATATCTGAGAAACCTACATTGATTGTAGGCACTAGCAAAGGAAATTTATATTTTACCGAAATTAATTCGGAAATTTCGTCCGGTGATATTGAATTTCAACAGTTTAAAACACTAACCGGAAAACCAAGCGTCATTAGAGAAATAAACTTCGGACCCGATAAAAAGTTGTATTTAATTAAAAATGATGGATTGTTTGTTTACGATAAAGAAAAGTCCGAATGGAAACCAAAAGCCGGACTTGATAGATTTGCTTTTTCACAAACCCGAGGCTGGATTGCAGAACTTTGGGGAATGACATTTGTTAATAATCGCACCTGTATCGTTGGCGGTAATTTCAAAGATGATTTTATTGATAGAGAAATCATTAAATGCAATGACAATATCGGTTCAAATGTTTGGATTCCCGTGAAATCACCTGTTCAAAGAAAATTTAAAAACCTACAATTAACCAATATTTATTTTGATAAAAAAAGTTTGAACGGATGGGCAGTTGGAACCGAAGGAGAAAAAGGAATCATTTGGTTTTCAAAAGATGGTGGTAATAATTGGACCGAGGAAGAAAACGATCTTCGAGCCACACCGTTTACTATTGACGGTAATAGTAAAATGGTTTTTACCGTTGGTTCCGACGGTATGATTTTCTCTAAGAATCTAGAACAAACACAACCTGAACGAAATCGTAAAATTGTAGTAATTGAAAAAAATAAAGAGGTAAAGATTGATATTGCAAAACTCACTTCTGTTAACACATTAAAATACGAGGTTACAGGTATTGTTCAAGATTTAATAGAATCAAACGATAAAAAACTATTTAAAATAAAAATTACCAAAGTTACTCCTGAACCGCCTTCCTCCATTCGCTTAAAAGCGATCTTGGAAAATGTTTATTTCGATGAGTCAGCTGTAATAAAAAATGAAATCGTTGATGAATCAAATGATTGGACAGAACGAAATGACTTAAGCGAAAAAATTAGTAACACTCAATTAAACAGTGTCAAATTTAATAGCGACGGGACATATGGATTTATTGTCGGGAAAAATGGGACAATTTTGATGACTGATAATGGTGGAAATGATTGGAAATTACTTCCGGCTAACGAAAAATTAAAAGGAATTGATTTATATTCGATTTATTTTGGTAAAGAATATTGTTGGATTGCCGGAAGTAAAGGAGCGATTGTTCGAATCAAATATAAAACCTAAGGTTTTTCGAGGTATAAGAAATGCGATGTATAAAATGCCGCTATGAGGGTTTGGAAGCGGATGATAAAAGTTGTCCGAAATGTAAAACATTTCTCCCGCCGTTGATGCGAGATATGTTGCCCACAGGTACGATTTTGGATAATGGGAAATATCAGCTTAATTATCCCTTGGGGCGTGGTGGTTTTGGTATTACTTATCACGCTCAACACATTGGTTTTGAAAGACCCGTTGCAATCAAGGAGTTTTTCCCGCATCAATCGGTAGTTAGAGATGGAATGGCACTTATTGTTTCGATTGATATGCCTCAACAAAACGATTATAACAAGGCACTAGAGAAGTTTATGAAAGAAGGTCAAACACTATTTGACCTAATACATCCCAATGTTGTTCGTGTTCACGACTTTTTTCGTTTCAATAGCACTGCTTATATCGTCATGGAATTGATCGAAGGAAAAACCTTACGTGAGATTTTGGATGCTAAACAAGATAAAAAATTACCGCCAAAACAAGTTGAAGAAATTACCGAACAAATTGTTCAGGCTTTGGTAGCAGTTCATAAACGAAAAATATGCCATCTTGATATTAGCCCTGACAATATAATGATTGATGATTTGGGACGAGCAGTATTGATAGATTTTGGGGCAGCAAAACAAATCTTCAAGATAGTTCATTCGACCTTTGCCGCCAAACCACTTTACACTCCAATAGAACTATGGAATGACGGCAATTTTGGACCCGAAAGTGATTTGTTTGAGTTGTCTATGATGATCTATGAAATGTTGACGGGAAAACTCCCGCCACCTTCAATGCAACGCTTAGCCTCAACCGAGGTTTGGGTTCCAAAAAACATACCGGAAAATTGGCAAAATCTACTTTCTGAAGGTTTGCAGTTAAAACGAGAAGACCGTCCCAACGATTTGCAGAAATGGTGGCAAAGTTATAAAAAGAGTCGTATTATTTTAGGCAAACGTCGCCAATCCAAAATGATTATCGGTAACGGACGACAAAAAAGATAACTTTAATTATAAGAATCAATGCAAAGTATAGATGAAGGTCTTCCTATCGGCACGATATTAAATGAACGCTTCCGAATTGAGAAAAAAATCGGGGCGGGCGGAATGAGCCACGTTTATTTTTCGAGCGACTTGTGGAAGGAAGATAACTTTGCAGTTGTCAAAATACCGTTTATTAAGCATTTGAAAGATAAATGGGTGGTTAGAAAATTTAAGCAGGAAGCTGAATCTTTAGCACGTTTAAGACACCCCAATATAGTTGAACTTCTAGGACACGGAATTTATGAACAGCAATTTCCATTTGTTATTTTAGAATATATAGATGGCGTTACTTTGACGACCATTATGAATGACCTGATAGATGACCAAACCCGCACGGTCAATATTTTGTTGCAGATAGTTGAGGCGGTTGAACACGCTCACAATGAAGAAATTTTTCACCGAGATTTAAAACCGGATAATGTAATGGTGGAAAAAGCCGGAACACCGAATGAACATATAAAGATCATTGATTTTGGAATTGCCAGAATTGACAAATCTTTTTTCAAAACAAGTCCGAATACTCGTTATCAAGTTGGTACTCCGCATTATATTTCACCTAACCGTTTAAGACACGATCCGGATGATCGAGCAGATGACATTTATGCTTTAGGTTTAATTACTTATGAAATGTTGACTGGGACAAATCCACTTCGGGCGGCAAAAGATTTTGACGAACTAAAAAAAATTCACGAAAATATTGAATCACCTCGTCATCTCAATCCGAATTTGCCAATTGCCGTTAATCGGGAAATTAGTAAAGCTCTTTCATTAAACCAATTTAATCGGCACTCAACGGTTAGTGAATTTGGTAATCAACTCAAAAAAGCCTTTCAAATTGACGAATACAAAACTACAAAAAACATAATTATAGAAGAAGATGAAAACCAAATTCCGACGCTAGAAAATATTCCAGCTGAACATATTCCTATCTCAAAAGAAGAAAAACAAAAAGAATTATTTTCATCAATCTCTATTGGTGAAAAATTCATACTTAACGGAGAATTT
>JBGTHN010000552.1:0-1934 GCA_041746235.1 Pyrinomonadaceae bacterium
TTTAGTTGAGAAAATCGTTTAATTATAACCGTAACGCCATCCGTCCCGGTGGCTGTCGTGGTATGCGTCCCGCCACCACTTTATAACGCCTAATTGCTCAAATGTAATATGCTAAGAATTCAAGAAACCGAGACGGTTTCTTGACAGCCAGCGGGACGCTGGCGTTACATTTACGAACTGCAAGACAGCATCGAACAACCAACTCGATTTTTTGCCCAATCGGGACGTTTGCTAAACCATTTTTCCATATCGGGTTGTTCATCGTAAGGTGATTTTAAAAGTTCGTAAAGTTCCGCTACCAAACTGTTATCACCTTCATCCGCCTTATCTATCGCCATTTGTGCCATATAATTTCGCAGAACATATTTCGGATTTATTTTGTTCATCGCACTTATGCGTTCCGATGAATCTTTGTTTTCGGTAATTATTTGTTGTGCATATTCTTGTAACCAATCCGACCATTGTTTTTCAAAATATTTGAATTTTTCTATATAACTCATCTCGCTTAACAAAGTTAAAAAATCGCTTGGCTTTTCGGCATCGAATTTATTTAAATTGCGATAAAAAAGCGTCATATCAATTTCTGTTTTGTGCATCAGTTCTTCGAGATCAAAGACAAGCTTTTCTAATGTTTCATCGTTTCCTTCGATCCCAAGTTTCGCCACTGTTTGTTCAAGGTGTCGTCTAAAATATTCGGGTTGGTATTTTTTCAAGATCATTTCCAACGCCTCCGCATCTTCGATCAAAGGGTAAAGTGCGTTTGCCAATTGCACCAAATTCCACAGAGCGATCATCGCCTGATTGCCGAATCTGTAACGCTTAAATTGGCGGTCGGTTGTGTTCGGAGTCCAATTCGGATCATAAGGTTCGAGCCAGCCGTAAGGACCATAATCAATTGTAAAACCCAAAATTGACAAATTATCCGTATTCATCACGCCGTGAACAAAGCCGACTCGCTCCCAATGCAGCATCAATTCCAGAGTGCTGTCCGCAATTTCCTGCAAAAATTCCAGATAAACTTCCTTCGACGGTTCGCCCAAATGCGGAAAGTAATTCGTGATCGTAAAATCCGTCAAAACCTTCAAATTTTTAATATCATTTCTCGACGAGAAAATCTCGAAATTCCCGAACCGCAAAAACGAAGGAGCAACACGACAAACGATCGCACCTTTTTCCATTTCAGGATTCCCGTCATACATCACATCGCGTCGAACCAAATCGCCCGTCAATGTCAAAGACAACGCACGAGTCGTCGGAACGCCAAGATGAAACATCGCTTCGCTACATAAATATTCCCGTATCGAAGACCGCAAAACAGCCAATCCATCAGCATTCCGCGAATATGGTGTTTCGCCCGCACCTTTTAATTGCAAAGTTCTGACAACGCCATCTTTCCCTTCAACTTCGGCAATATTGATCGCCCGTCCATCGCCCAATTGCCCCGCCCAAGTTCCGAACTGATGCCCACCATAACACATCGCATACGGCGTAAACCCAACAAAATTCTCCCGCCCGCTTAACAAAGACAAAAGTTCTTCGGAGTCAACATTTTCTAAATTCAATTTATCCGCCAGCGTTTCATTAAAATGAACCATCTCGGGTTGTTTAGGTTTCTTTGGCACAGCTTCCGAATAAGCCGCCTCATAAACCTGCCGCGTAAAATTCTTCTTCTCTTGATCACCGGGCAAATTGTCTGTAAAAATATTTGATATGTTCATTTTAGTTTTCGTTTCTTGAGCATTTTGCATATAAATTATTGTATCGTTTTCGTTGAGCGAAGTTAAACGGTCGGAACGTAGGCATCTTGACGGCAACCGACGCGAATACGTTGGAGCAAAGTTTATGATCTTTAAAATTTCATTTTATCTTTAAAGTTCGCCACATTTGCTCTTCTGCGAAACGCACTCATTGCCAACAAGATGATGACGTTCCGT
>JBGTHN010000553.1:0-3612 GCA_041746235.1 Pyrinomonadaceae bacterium
CTTGAAAAACGGAATATGCTAGCGAAAGCATCAAGGAAAATATCAATATACCCAGAGAACCGCGTAAGCGATTTCTGATAGAAAACATAATTCCGCTGATTAAAAAAGGAATGGAACACCACCAAATCATCATATCGGGCAAGGTGATCATCTGGCGAAAATTTGTAACCTGCCAGGGGAATGGAGCAAGCATTAAGTAAGCAAATCCAATTGGAATTGCCTGAAGTGCTCCTCCTGCAGTTGAAACATCTAAATCCTCTTCATACCCCGAATCAGCAGTACTTGCTAAATCTTGTCGGGAAATCTGAATCTTTTCAAGATTTCCATAAGTTTCAAATTCAGTTCCCGCATATCTAAAAACTCCCAGATACATTAAACCAATTCCCAACAAAAATAATATGACAACCCGCCTGAAAATTGCTTGTGGAGTATTACTAAAACCGATTATAAAAGTTCCAACAATGGCAACAGCAACTACATAAAAGATATAAAATCGTAAAGAGATAATTCCGAAAAGAGAAACTATTAAAAGGGTAAAGGATAGATAATCGAATTTTTTCTGCAAATTCAGAACCATCGTCATTGCTAATACCAACAAAAAGATAATCAATCCATCTTTCATTAATTGACCTGTCCAGATAATAAATGCCGGGTAAAATGCGGCTAATATTGCAGATACCAAACCGACTCGACGATTATTAAATATTTTATATGAACAGACATAAATTAATGGTGCGATAGCCGCCCCGATCACGGCACAAAAGAACTGAGCGGCAAGAATGTTTCGACCAATTATCGAATACATAATTGCAACAAGATACAACATTCCCCAACCAACACCTGACAATCTGTAATTTAAAACGTCATCAGTAAATTCTCTTCCGGGAATGTCAAACCACATTTTCATTACTTCATTACCGAATGTGTCATATGTTAGTGCATCACCACCAAAAAAGTCGCGTAATTCAAATATATGGGAAATTAATCCGAAAGCTATTCTTGCAAATAATGCCAGTAGAAAAATGCGGGTCAGAAGCACTTTCTCATTGGGAACTTGTGTACGGATAATAATAACTGCAATACTGGCAAAGATAGTAGTTACCAAAACAGCCACATTACCTTCGGGAAAGGCAAAAATGATTATCGCAACTCCCATCAAAAAGCATACTATTGCAATAAGTTTATCCATTTATTTAATAATTCTTTGTAAGATTAATTTTCGCTACGCAAAACCAGATTATTTTCCAGCACTAAAGCATCAAAATTTGCGTTATTAAAGGTGTTTATTGCATCCTCAGGAGTACACACAATTGGTTCTTGGCAATTAAAGGATGTGTTAAGGAGCATCGGAATTCCCGTTTGGTTTTTGAATTCATTTATCAAATTCCAATATCGCGGATTTGTCTCACGACTTACCATTTGGGGACGTGCCGAGCCATCAACGTGAACAACTGCCGGAATTTTCTTTTTCCATTCTTCGGCAACTTGAATCACCGTTATCATAAACGGGTCGTGATGCTCTACGCCAAAAATATCGTTACCGTATTCTTCCAACATCGAAGGTGCAAGCGGACGAAACCATTCACGCAGTTTTACCTTATCGTTCAAAATCTCACGCATATCCGCACGTCTTGGATCAGCTAAAAAACTACGTCCGCCCAAAGCTCTTGGTCCCCATTCCATACGTCCTTGAAACCAACCGATAATCGCACCTTCGGAGATCATTTTTGCCAATTTCGGAAACAGTTCTTCATCGGCAAGTGTTTCATATTTCAAACCTGATTCATCAAGTGCTTTCTGGCATTCATCGTTGGTAAAACTCGGACCGTAATAAGCGTGGTTCATCACGAAATCGCGTTTGTTGTCCAACTTCTGATGCCAGATCATAAGTGCCGCACCGAGCGAACATCCGGCATCTCCCGCCGCCGGTTGAACATAGAAGTTCTTAAACGGAGTTTCGTGAAAAATTCTTCCGTTCATCACAGAATTAAAAGCCACGCCGCCAGCCATACAGAGATTTTCTTCGCCCGTCATCTCCTTTATTTGTTTGGCAAGATGAATCGCCGTATCTTCCAAAACTCTCTGTGCAGATGAAGCGATGTTCCAATGGTGTTCGGTTAATTCTTCACCTTTTTTGCGTCCGGGACCAATTTCTTTAACGATTGTTTCGGGGAACTGATAATGTTTGGCAAGATGATGATCTAAAACTTTTATGTCGAACTTAAAACCGCCGTTTCCGTCCGTAGTTAAAACTTTTTCTTTAAAGAAATCGTAATAAACCGGCTTTCCATAAGCGGCAAGTCCCATAACTTTCCATTCATCGCCTGTGAACATATTAAAGCCGATGTAATTTGTTACCGCGGAATAAAATTGTCCAAGCGAATGGGGAAGTTTGATTCGTTTTAATACTTCGATCTTATTATCTTTGCCTTGTGTGAAAAGTGTTGTTGTATCTTCGCCTGTTCCGTCCCATGTTAAAATTGCGGCGGAATCAAAAGGAGAAACAAAAAATGCAGAAGCAGCGTGGCATTGATGGTGTTCGAGATAATGAAACTTAAAATCGCTTTCACCGAAATGTTCACGCAAACGCTTGGCGTGTTTGAACATTCCGAGGTAACTTTCGCTCACCTGCGTTATGCCTCTGTCGGCTCTTGCTTTGAACATTGCGGGCGAAACCATAGCTGCTTTTAAAGCCTGCATCGCTTTATGTCGCAATATCCATGGTTTCCAATAAAGCCCGACGTGTTCGACATCTTTCAAAGTGATGCCCGCTTCATCCAAGCAATATTGAATAGCTTTGAACGGAAATCCGCTGTGGTGTTTTTTGCGGGAAAATCTTTCTTCTTCCGCTGCCGCGATCGGCTTTCCGTCTTTAATTAGACTCGCGGCAGAATCGCCTAAAGTCGTTAATCCTAAAATATACATTTTATTAAATTTCTTGTTTTAAATTATTTTTATGCAATTGCTGATCCGGATATTTCTTTTTTATCGGATATTGGAATTTTACCACAAACTCCAAATCCCCGTCTGTCATCATTACATCCCCAAATTTCCGTGATACCAACTGATTTATACCATTCGGATACCTCTTCAAGAGAATGATAATGTGCGTAAGGAGCTCCAAAAATATCCAACAAAGCCAAAGACGCTTCACGACGATTTGGCGTAACGTATTTGCGGACACCTAATTTATTAACCGTCCAGCAAAATCCAATAAATGGATAAGCCATCAAATCAGTTATTTTTGAAAAAATTGATGATGGAATGCGGGTTGTTACCGAACGCATTGTATTGACGATCGGCGTTACAATATTTTCATATTTGTAAAGCCAAATATAAAATATCCCGCCATCTTTTAAACTAGGACGCAATGCCCGAAAAGTATTCTCAGTATTTGGCGTATGGTGTAAAACTCCGGCTGAATGAATAATATCTACAATATTGTCTTCAAGCGGCGGTCTCTGTAAATCCGCTTGAATATAATGAACTTTTGCAGGATCGGCATTAGGTCTTTTATCTCTGAAAGCGTAACCTTTTTCAAGTCCTGTGCTTAGATCCATCGCTAAGACTTCTAAACCAAATTCAGTATAAACCGTTGATTGACTTCCATTT
>JBGTHN010000554.1:0-4244 GCA_041746235.1 Pyrinomonadaceae bacterium
GAAGATGCTTTATTAGAAGCGATTGAAGATGGAATTGTTGCCGGTGCGGCTTTGGATGTTTATTCGGTTGAACCTGTCGCCGAAGATTCACCTTTGCTTCATCATCCGCAAATTATTACAACTCCGCATCTTGGTGCTTCGACCAAAGAAGCCCAAGAAGGCGTTGCTTTTACAGTTGCCGAACAGATGCGTGATTATTTAATTACGGGCGAATTGCGAAATGCCGTAAACGCTCCGAGTCTTGCGGCAAAAGAACTTGAGGCGTTTCAACCTTATATTGATTTAGCTGAAAGATTAGGACGTTTTCAAACTCAAGTTATAAATGAAGAAGCCGTGAATGAAGTGGAAATCGAATATTCGGGCGAACTTGCTGAAAAAGATGCTTCGCCGATAACCCGTGCGTTTCTTTCGGGTTTACTCGAAAATGTTTCCGCCAGAGTTAATGTTGTCAACGCAATGCATATCGCCGAAGAACGCGGAATAAATGTAACGACAAGTTATAAACAGAATAAAAAGGCTTCCAATTTTGATCTACGCACAAAAGTTTCAACCAGCGATTCCGAACAAACAGTTTGTGGAAGAGTTTATAGCGACGGCGAAGGACGAATAACACAGATCGGTGATTTTTCGATCGAAGCAGTTCCAAAAGGTTATATGCTTTTCACGAAAAACAAAGACGTTCCCGGCGTTATCGGAAAGATCGGAACGCTTCTTGGCGAAAACAACGTAAATATTTCACGTTTTTATTTAGGTAGAAATGAAAAAGGCGGCGAGGCTTTGGCTGTAATTGAATTGGATTCGCAACTTGATGCGAATATTATTGAGGCTCTGCGAAATGTTGAACCTGTGATTACAGTTCGACAAGTGAAGCTATAATTTTCAAAACCAAGACTCAATGTAAATGTAGGTCGGTATTTTTTTGAAATTGATAATATCAGTTTCAAAAAAATACCGACCTACAAAAGTGTTGCTGGTCATGATTCAAAAAGCAAAATCGTTTAAGTTACTCTTCGTCCTGTAAGCATTCTTACAACAAATACTACAAGTGCTACCACTAATAATAAATGTAATACTCCACCAAAAGTTTGTCCTGCAACTAGTCCTACCAGCCACAATACAAATAAAATAGTAATAATTGTCCAAATCATTTTCCCTTTTCCTCCTTAAAGTTTGTTAGTTTGTTTTTACTAAACTTATAAATGTATATATCCAATTTCCGTGCCACATATCTTAAATCCTTATCAAACAAGAAGATAAACGGATTTAAGATATTTATTGAATTATAAAATATAGTGACTTAGTATTATTTTAATACGACAAAAATCGGAAAGGATTCATTAAATAGTGTTTCGATTCAATTCACACAGAGTTAAAAGAAATAAATGTGGCAATCTCAATTTCAATTATTTGTTAAGTTTCAAACGCAACCAATTACTTACGTCCGTTAAACTTTCCTGCGAAATTTCGTGAGCCATCTCGTATTCTTTATATTCTAAATTCACAGGAAGACGCGACAAGATTTCTTTCGTCGCACGTCCGTTTTCAATCGGCAAAACAAGATCAAGCGTTCCGTGTGTTACAAAAACGGGGAAGTCTTTTAACTTCTCAACATTTTCATCAACCACCATTTCAGAAGCCGCCCGTCCGCTCATCAAAACAAGTCCCGCAAACTTTTCCGGTTCACTAAAAACCGCACTCGCACTTATCATCGAACCTTGACTAAATCCGCACAGATAAACTTGTTTTTCATTCAGATCGTGTTCGGCAACAACTGCATCAACGAATTCAAGGATCATTTGTAAACTCTCCCCAAATTGCTTGGCATCAAAACTCGAAACTTGTCCGCCTTCAAAATAAAGCTCAAACCAAGCCCGTCCACCAAAAGATAATGCAAAAGGTGCTTGCACACTGGCAATAAAAAAGCGTTCGTCCATAAACGGAGCAAGTCCGAATAGATCATTTTCATCCGCCCCAAATCCATGAAGTAATATAAGAAGCGGCGATTTTTCGTTAGTTGATATTTTAGGTTCTTGAAAGCAGTATTTTAGTGTCATAGTTTATTATTTTTCAGAATTGATTTTATTCTCTTTTGCCATTGATTTATTGAAATACTATATCTAACCGTTGATTTATTTTCTCGATAATATCTTAAACCACGCAATTTATTGATTATTTTCGTATTTAAGTGCGAAGTCATTCCAAGTTTCTCCATAATTCTAATTGAGGCTTTGTTATCCTCAAAACAGTCCGCGTAAATGCGAGAGACTTCATGAAGTTTGAATCCTATAAATAATAATTGCTCAGCTGCTTCGGTAGCGTATCCGTTCCCGCAAAATTGATTGCCATAATGCCATCCAATCGAGGTTTTTCTGCTTCTATAATAAGTTTTACTTAACGTGCAATTGCCAATCAACATATTACTAGATTTAAGAATTACTGCGAGTCCATAATAAATTCTTTCAGGATGTTTTGCCCATTCAATGGAATCTTCTAGCGTTTTTTTATTGCGTGCTTCATCTTTTTGACGCGATAAAATATTTTTTTGTGAAATTGGCTCAGCAAATTGTGAAACTAAAATTGGAATATCATTTTTTTCAATGTCCCGTATTAATAATCGTTTTGTTTCGATTTGAAAACTCATTTTTTAGCTAATTTCCTCTGTCTTTCAAACTGCTCAAAAACTTTCCCTAAACCTTTTATTAAAGATTTGTGTAACAATCAAAACTAATTTTAAAACAATTGAATGCAAGTTTTGTAAATTTAATCGTTACTTCTTATAACTGACGGATTCTATGCTGTATTACAACTTTAATTTATATGTAAAGGCATCTAAATTCCGGTAATTGGACTCAATAATTGAAACAATATAAATGAACAAATCACCACGCCAAATAATTTTTGCGGTTATTGCAATATTAGTATTAAACGCAACATTTGTATTTTCTCAGGAAACAAAATCTAATTTAACAACACAAGTTAAAAATGAGCGTTGGTTTATCGCACAAGTTATAAGTTCAGAACCTTTTGTTTTGGAATATCTGGATTCATGGAATAGCCAAAAACAAAAAACATCTTCTTCTTATTCCAAACATATATTTAGTGTAGGCGAAGTAAATGATATAGAACCCGAAATTAAAAAGAAATTTAAGCGTGGTGATATTTTGATAGGGGAACTTTGTATTCCGGAATTTGATGGAGATTGCGGAAAGATAAAAACGGAAGAAAATTCTGAGCATATTCTCGATTCTCAGAGCGGAATAGTTTTAAGATTAGACAGTAAAATAATCAATTTAAGAAAAGTTGGGAAATCTGAAAAGAAGAAATATAAAGGCAGAGGTTTTTTGTTCAGATATTCACCGGAAGATCGAAAGATTCGTAATTTATCAGTTTTTCGGGATGGAACAGTTGTTATTATTGATTATTTTGGAGGTCTTTTATCTCGAAGGCTTTCAAAAAAGCAAACTTCATCATTGGTAAAAGATTATTTGAGAAAGCGAATTCATCAACTTCCATATAATGAAAAGTTGCATATTCAAATGCCCGGATTAATATCTTCCGTTTCAAATTATCAAAAAATAGAATTTGAAAATGCTCCAAATGAACTAAAGAAATTTACCACAAGATTAGATAATTTGATTGAGAGCATATTCAAAAGTGCTGAATATAAAATTAACTATCGTTGGAAACATCACATAAAAGTTTGGGAATTCGGAGATATTTTACCGCTTGATAAATTAGTAACGGATAAAAAAACTTATTTTGAAACAAATCAGAAACAAATCGCTAAAAATGTTCGGCTAAAAACTGTGTTAGAAAATGCCCATAATGAATATAGGGAAAAAGAATTAAGTCTTTTTCTCTACAATGGAATCATTTACGAAATATCATTTCTGCCGTGCAAATCCGAATTGGCTTTTAGTATTGACTGTTTTCAAGTTTGGGAAGTTAGAGATGTAAAAGAAAATTATGATTCTACAAGAACGTCTAAAGTTTTTTGGAACTGGTCAGAAAAAGTATTATTTGATTTAAAAGATATTCCAAAAGCAGGTTTAGATATTTCTAAATCGGAATTTACAAAACATAAAGATTATTATTCGACTTTTCAATACGCATCTTCACGAATTTATAAAGAAGGAGAATACATATATTCGGGAATATATATTAATTATCGCTGAGTTAATTATTAAAACGAACAAATTGTTTTTACTGTTTCGCCAACTTCCTCTGCCGCTCAAAATGCTCAA
>JBGTHN010000555.1:0-9330 GCA_041746235.1 Pyrinomonadaceae bacterium
CGGATATTTGGTCGGTCGGAGTTGTTTTGTATCAAATGCTCAACGGCAGTTTGCCTTATCCTCAACAACATCCGACGGAACGTATGTTCGCAATTTTGACGAAAGAATTTGAACCTTTGAGCGAAGATATTCCGATAGAACTAAAAAATATTGTCGAAAAAGCTCTGGCGAAAAAAACTGATGAACGCTTTCGATCTGCGGCTCAAATGAATGAAAGTCTTCGAAAAGTTTTAACGCAAATTCAAAATCCGCAAATCGCTCCGACAGAAGTTTTAGACAGTTCAAACAGCGGAGATTTACCAACCGAAGCAATAAAATATTCTGATACAAATGAAAATACTGAAATAAAAACAGAGCAAAAAACTGCGGTAAAAAACACTTCACCGACCAACTTAAAAACCGAAGTAATTCCGCCAATACAAAATTCTGTCTTAACCGAAGTTAAACCGAATCTACGAGATCAATCGGTTGCAACAAAACTCGTCGCAGATCAACCGCAAGTTGCTGTTCAAAAAGGTAAATCCAAAACGAAATATTTTGTCGGCGGGTTTTTATTATTATTGATATTAAGTTTAGGCGTATTAACTTTGGGCGGCGGAACTTATTATTACTATTACATTTACTTGCCAAGCACAGTTAAAGAAAACATCATCGGCGTTCGCCCAAGTATCGAATACAAGATCGGCGACATCGCCCGCGAACACATCGCCCCACATGCAAATATTTCTTTTACAGACGACAACGGAAACCAAATAACAATGAAACGCGGCGAAATAATCGTCAAAAAAGGCGAACTCATCACACCCGAAATATTTGAAAAAGTTTCTGCAATTTATAATTACAACGATTTATCGGAATGATTAAGTTGATTGGTCGGTCGGACAGCACCCGGGACGCGTGCGATCCGACCAACTGACTACGTCCAACGCCATCCAATCCTCATATTTATCGGCGAACTGACAGTTCTGACAGGTGTTTTGCCGATTGAATATTGTGAATTAAAAACATTTTCGATTCCAACAAAAATCTGCCAATTTTCTTTGAATCGTTTTGCACCGAAAGCATCGAGTTGAAAATATGGTTCGAGCTGAAATTCGTTTAGGTCATCATCAAATTGCTCCGAAGACGCACGACCTTGCAGGGCAAAACTCCAGCCTTTTTTATTTGCGTAGCGAGTTTGAAATGTAAACTGATGACTAGGAGTTTGCGGAATTTGCAAACCTTCTAACTCTGGATTTAATGGAAAATCTGTGAATTTTGCTTCTGCAAACAAATAGCCGAATGAAAAACTAAAATCTTTAACTCTTGTTTCTGCTTCAATTTCTAAACCTGTAACGCTAGTTTTTCCCGCATTTTGCCGTTGTCGTGTAATCAAAGTCGGAGTTGTGTTTAACGTAACATTCGCAACTGAGTCAAAAACCTCTGTCCAATAAAAATTTCCACGCACATAAAAATTCTGCTTGCCGTAACTCAATCCTGTTTCAAAATTATTTGCTTTTTCTGACCTTAAATTTTCATTCGGATTTGTTACCACGCTTCCAACTCGAAAACCTCGATACAATTCATTTAATGTTGGTGAGCGGAAACTTCTTGACGCATTAAAATAAAGCGAAATTTCATTTGTCGCTTGAAACAAAATTGAACCGCTCGGAGAAAAAGCATTTTCGCTTCTGTCGGGAAAAATTGTCGTTGTTGTTTGATTTGTTGAAAGCGATAAAAGCGAGTTTAATGCCCGAAAATTTTTCCACGAATCATAACGCAGGCTTCCAACTAAAATTACTTTTTCGCCAATTTTTGCAAAGTCTTGAAAATAAATTCCAAAGGTTCGCATTCGTCCGCCCGCTCCCGTTTTTGAAGTCGCTCGTCCGCCAAAAAATCCAATTTCATTACTCGAACCACGAACTTCATTTACTTCAAAACCGGCGAGAAATGTTTGATTCTTAAACGTAGTTGAGAATTGACTTGAAAAGCCAAATTGTTGCGAAGGAACTCTCTGCAAACGCACAAGATTTTCGCTGTTTCTATCATCCGAAATTGCCGAAAATGTCTGGTCAAAAACCTGAGTTCCACCAAATAGTCGAAACGAAACTTTTGAATCTTGAATCTTGAATTTTGAACCTTGAATTTTAAAATCTCCACCAAATGCGAATTGTCGAAAATGCGTTCGATTTTTTTGCACAGGCGTTCCATTGTTTCTCGCTTCGCCGAAATATGTTGTTTTGAAAAATAGATTTGCATTGTCGCCAAAATCTTTTGCGATTCTTCCCGAAACAATTGCATTATGTGAGTTTGCAAAATCATCAATCAAACCTCTTTCGCTTTTTTCAATAATTTTGTAACCTTTTGTTTGAAAGGTTGAAGCGACAAAATCCGCCGACCAATCATTTTGTTTAAAACCAATAAATGTCGAACCCGAAAAAGTATTTTGTGTTCCGCCAAAAACTTCTGCTGAAATTGTAAATTTTTCTTCCTGTTCAACTTCACGCCCGATAACATTTATCGTTCCGCCTAGAGCATCGCTTCCATAAAGACTTGATGAACCGCCACGCAAAACTTCTATTCTCTCAACCGCGATATTCGGCACGCGACTCCAATATATCCAACCGCCGAACGCATCATTTAGCGGAATTCCATCAAATAAAACAAGCGAACGGCTTGCACCGCTGGCATTTATTCCGCGTAGAGAAGTTCCTTGTGTGGTCGGATTTGCGTTGCGACTGTTTGAGCGTCGGAACAAACTAAAGCCGACAGTTTGCCGCAGAGCATCGTCAATTGCAGGTGAAGCGGTTGTTTGCAAATCGTTTTTAGAAAGCGAAGCGACACTTGCAGGAGTTTCATCAAGCAGTGTTTCAGTGCGGTTTGTTGTTATGATTACATCTTCACGAATTGCTGCAGGTTCGAGCGTAAACGAAAAATCTTTATTAAAATCTTGAATGTTTGTAATGGTTTGACGTAAAATAGAAAAACCATCGGCTCGGATGGTAATTGAAAAACTTTTGTTAAAATTTGTCTTACACGAAAACTTACCCTGTTCATCGGTTTTGCAGTTTGAAATTACACTTGAACCAAGAGTAATTTCAACTTTTGCTTGAGCAATCGGCAAGCCTTTTGAATCCAACACATTGCCACGCAAAAAATCAGAATTCGCATCTTGTGAAAAGATCGTGCAAAAACATAAAGAAATAACAAAAATAGCGAAAAAGGTTTTCATAAAGTAAAATCGTCAGAATGTCTTAATTAGTTTAATATAAACAGATTGAGAGTGTTTATTCCAAAGAAAGAATGAATTCAGCTAATCAAAAAAATGATATAGAAGATACTTCGGTAGAGATTACCGCAAAAATTCTTGTGCTTTTCGGCACACGCCCCGAAGCGATAAAACTCGCACCTGTTATAAAAGAACTGAAACAAACTTCTCAATTTAATACGATCGTTGTTTCTTCAAGCCAACACACCGATCTGCTCACACCTTTTTTGAAAATATTCGACATTGAAACTGATTATGATTTGCAGGTTATGACTGAGAATCAAACTCCAAATCAGGTTTTATCACGCACGATTGAATCTTTAGATAAAATTTTAGCGACGGAAAATCCCGATCTGATACTTGTGCAAGGCGACACAACGACGACTTTAGCCGGAGCAATGGCGGGATTTAATCGTGAAATTGCCGTTGGACATATCGAAGCGGGTTTGCGGACGGATAATTTGCGAAGTCCTTTTCCCGAAGAGATGAATCGCCGTCTGACTTCGCAATTGGCGACATTTCATTTTGCCGCCACGTCGCAAAATCGCTACAACCTTATGCGGGAACATATTTCGGAAAAACAGATTTTTGTTACCGGCAATACAATCGTTGATGCTTTGTGTTTTATACGCAAAAACTTTGAGCCGAGCAAGGGAATGCAGGTTCTTTTGAAAAGAACAAGCGAATATAAAAGAGTTCTTTTAACTACGCATCGGCGGGAAAGTTTCCGTAAATCAATGGCGGAAAACTTAACGGTTTTGCGTGATTTTATTGAAAAACGTAAAAACACTTGTTTGATATTTCCCGTTCATCCGAATCCGAATGTGAGAAAAATTACGGACGAACTTCTTCTTGATCGTGAGCGAATTTTCCTGCTCGAACCGCTTGATTACAGCGATTTTATAAACTTGATGGAAAATGCGTGGCTGATTGTTTCCGATTCCGGTGGAGTTCAGGAAGAAGCACCGACACTGGGAAAACCCGTCTTGATCTTGCGTGATAACACCGAAAGACCGGAAGCCGTGCAATGCGGAATTGCCAAACTCGTCGGCGGTAGTTCACGCGAACTTGCACGTCTTTTGGACGAAAATTATATGACCGAAACCTGGATAAAATCCATCGGTAAGGTACAAAATCCATTCGGCGACGGATTAAGTGCCGAACGGATCGTCAAAATCTTAGTTAATCTAAGCCAACCGCTTTCAAATGGAAGATAAAATGAAAAATAGTGAAGTATTTACAGACCATCGAACCTAATTTGGATCAAACCTAAATTACATTCCCAAAAATTTCAAAAAAACACCCCTAAAAAATGAATCGCAATTTTAGCAAAAATAAACATCTCCTGACCGTTTTGGTGGAAGATTACTTTCACGTCGGTGCATTTGAGAATTTAATTCAGCAAAGAAATTGGCAGAACTTTGAACCTCGTTATGAACAGAATACTTTAAAGACGCTTGATCTGCTTGATGAATTTGATACGAAGGCGACATTTTTTGTTCTCGGTTGGATCGCCGAACAAAACCCGAAATTAATAAAAGAAATTGCCAAACGAGGACACGAAATTGCTTCACGCGGATTTTATCATCGAAGTTTGAGTCAATTAACAACCGATGAAATTCGGGAAGATTTGCGTAAGACAAATCAGATTTTGGAGGATGCGGGCGGACAAAAAATTGTTGGTTATCGTTCGGCGGAAAAATTATCTTACGAAAAAGATGAGAGAATTTTAGAAATTCTGGCAGACGAAGGTTTTGCTTACGACGCTTCTTATGTTCCGACCAAGAGGGATGAAAAACCCAAGCGTTTTGCCCATCAAATTCACAAAGACGGTAAAGCAATTTGGGAATTTCCATATTCAACAAGAAATTTAGGAGTCGGTTTATTGCCGATCTCAGGCGGAAATTATTTTCGTCAGATTCCATATACTCTGATGCGGCACGCCGTTAAAGATTGGACAGATCGCTATGATGAACCGTTTGTGTTCTACTTTCACGTTTGGGAATTAGACCCCGAACAACCAAAAATCTCCGCTGCTTCGCATTACAATCGCATACGTCATTACCGCAAACTCGACAAAATGGAATGGATCATCAAGGAAAACCTTGAACTTTATGAATTTTGCGATATCGCCGAATTTTTAGACTTAAAAGATTCGCTCAGAGTCGAGAGTCGAGAGTCGAGAGTCGAGAGTCCAAAGATAAAAGTTCAAAGTCCAAAGTTCAAAGTCCAAAATCCGGTTTCAATTGTGATTCCTTGTTACAACGAAACCGAAGCATTAGATTATCTTTCGAGAACTTTGCGAAGTGTGGAAGAAGAATTGAACGAAAGCGGTTATGAAACGAATTTTATCTTTGTTGACGACAAAAGCACCGATAACACTTTTGAAAAATTAAACGAACTCTTTGGTGAAAAAGACAATTTCCAAATCCTGCAACACGATAAAAATCAAGGAGTTGCGGCAGGAATTATGACAGGCTTGAAAGCCGCCAAAACGGAGATCGTCTGTTCGATGGATTGCGATTGCACATACGATCCGCACGAACTTGTCAGAATGATACCGCTTTTGAACGATAAAACTGACCTCGTTACCGCATCGCCATATCACCGCAAAGGCGGAGTTCGCAACGTCCCTGAATGGCGTTTGTTTTTGTCAAAAGGTGCTTCGTGGCTTTATCGTCGTGCTTTGAATGCAAAACTTTCGACTTATACGAGTTGTTTTCGAGTCTATCGTCGCAGTTCATTTATCAATTTGGACATCAAGGAAAAAGGTTTTCTCGGCGTGGCAGAAATGCTCGGAAAGCTTGATATTGCAGGCGGAAAGATCATCGAATATCCCGCAACTTTAGAAGTTCGCCTTTTCGGAATTTCAAAAATGAAAACCGTCCGCACGATTTTCGGACATCTCAAACTTCTCTCACGCCTTTCAAACGAGCGTTTGTTTCGGAAAACAGAGCCGATTACAACTTCTTTAACAAAAGAAAAAGAGATTAATGAAAAACTCTTAAAATAAAATTGAAAACTTAATAAATCACGTTCAGAGTCCAAACTTCAGTTTGCATTTTTCGTCAGCGAAGCGAGACGGAAAACCAAGTTGATTTTCTGAATATCTGCTTCCAAACTAATAGCGTTCGCAAATGTCTTTGCTTCGCACGACATTTGGACAAACTAAAGTTTGAACTCTGAACGCGAAATACTAACTTGAAATTATAAAAATATGACTCCAGTAACAGAAAATATAAAATTACCAAACGATCAGGACGCTTCCGGCAGAACTTTCGGCGTTGAAGAAATGAACGCGATCAAGGAAGTGCTTGAATCGGGAACTTTAATCACGACCAAAGGAAAATACGGTAAGTTGCTCGAATCGGAATTTGCCGAGAAAATGGGCGTAAAATATGCTTATGCTTGCAACTCAGGTTCGGCGGCGGTTCACGTTGCGATTGCGGCGATAAATCCAAATCCGGGCGATGAAATTGTGACGACTTCGATAACCGATATGGGAGCTTTAACACCGATCGTTTATCAAGGTGCGATTCCTGTTTTTGCGGATGTTTGTCCAAAGACTTTGAACGTCACGGCGGAAACTATCGAAGCGGTTTTGTCCGATAAAACAAAGGCAATTATCGTAACGCATCTTTTTGGAAATCCGGCACGAATGAAGGAAATTATGGAACTTGCCGACGCTCGCGGAATTCCTGTGATCGAAGATACGGCACAAAGTTTTATGGCAACAGTTGACGGCGAAAAGGTCGGAACGATCGGCAAGATCGGAGCGTTTTCATTCCAGCAAGGGAAACTGATGACGACGGGCGAAGGCGGAATCGTTGTAACAAATGATGACGAATTAGCAAGACGTTTGTATCTATGCATCAACAAAGCCTGGGGCTACGGCGACGAAAATCCCGATCATTATTTTATCGCGTTGAATTATCGTATGACCGAACTGCAAGCCGCGATCGCTTACGAACAACTCAAAAAATTAGATTATTCAGTTGCTCAACGCCAGAAAATGGCGGCATTATTGGACGAAAAAATCGCCGATATTGAAGGAATCGAAAGTTATCAACCGGCGGACGATTCGACAATGACATATTGGAAATTCTGCTTGCGTGTGGACGATAAAAAAATCGAAGATGGTTCGGTTGGTTTATCAAAGGCTCTAAAAACTTATGATGTCGCATCAGCACCGCGTTATGTCGTCAAACCTGCTTACAAATGTATGGTTTTCCGCGATCAAAACACATTCGGCGATTCGCATTATCCATTTAATCTAGCACGTCCCGAAGCCGTTGATTATTCGGATGAGAAATTCCCCGGAACTTTGAAAGGTTTGCACGACGTTTTAGTTCTTCCGATAAACGAAAAATACACCGAAGAACACATAGAATTTTTAGCAGATTCGATCCGCGAAGCAGTTTCTGTCGTAAAAATTGCGGACGCACAATCTAATGAAAGTGGTTGTGTTGTCTGTGGCGGAAATCGTTGTTTCGAAGGTTAAGAAAAAAGAAATTAACCGCAAAGGTCGCAAAGCACGCAAAGGAAATAAATAAAAAATCTTTGCGACCTCCGCGACCTTTGCGGTAAACAAATAAAATATGAGTAAACTAAAATTTGCACTTGTCGGAACGGGAGGAATTGCCCAAACTTATGCACAGGCTTTTCAAGAAAGTGATTGTTGCGAACTTGTTGCTGTTGCTGATGTTAACAAAGAATCGGCGGATGCTTTTGCCGAGCCTTTTAACGCGAAATCTTTTGACGATTACAAAACTTTAGCTGAAAATGGCGAATTTGATGCGGTGATCGTTTCGACTCCACCGAATTCGCATCCTGAAATTGCAACGTATTTTATGCGACTCGGCAAACACGTTCTTTGCGAAAAACCGCTTTGTTTATCGGTTGCTGAAGCAAAAGAAATGCTTGCTTGTGCATCTGATACAGGCGTGAAATTTACGATGGCTTCAAAATTTCGCTATGTTGCGGATGCGGTTAAAGCAAAATCTTTGCTCGCGTCGGGAATTTTGGGAGAGATCGTTCAGTTTGAAAATGCTTTTACCGCAAAGGTTGATATGTCGAGCCGTTGGAATTCGGAGCGGGAAATTTCGGGCGGCGGAGTTTTGATGGACAACGGAACGCATTCGGTTGATATTATCCGCTATTTTCTCGGACCGATCACGGATGTTCTCGCATTGGAAACTTCCGGCACGCAGAATTTAAGCGTTGATGAAAACGTGAAACTGCTGGCAAAAACCAAAAATGGAGTCGCGGCAAGCGTAGATCTGACGTGGGGAATCAACAAAGGTTTGCCAAATTTCATCAGCATTTACGGCACAAACGGAACTTTGCACATCGGTTGGGCGGAATCAAAATACAAACTAAATTCATCGCCCGATTGGACGGTTTTCGGCAAAGGCTACGACAAAGTTCAAGCCTTCAAATCAAAGTTAGAGAACTTCCGCAACGCGATTCTCGGCAAAGAAGAATTGCTCATCAAACCTTCGGACGCACTCGCCTCGGTCGAAGTGATCGAAGCCGCCTACAAATCGCTCAATCAAAATCTCTGGCAGAAAGTTGTTGAGAAAATTGAAACAGCAACAAATTAATGTATGGGCGACGGCTTGTCCTCGCCCTTTTTAGTTGAATTTGTATGATTGAAATCGAATTAACAGAGCCGAAAAAATTAACTTGCGAATGCTGTGGCGGATCTATGACAAGTTTAACGAGATTTGTATATAAGGACGGGAATGCTTTTGCAATTTATTACGCAACTTTTTCAGAAAATCATTTTGACAGTGGAGTTCTAGGAGTCATAAGTCTTGGCGATTGGGATAAAGAAGAAAGTTCGCCTAATCGGGTTGGCTTTCCATTCAGATTATGGCAAGGCGAAGAAAATTATAATGTCGGAATAACGGGCAAAGATGAATCTCCTTGGAAAGACTCAAATATAATTGGAAGAATTTTAGACCGTGAAGAAGCATTAGTACATACTTGGATTAATGATTTTTATCACATTACCGACCATATAATAAAAGACGATACTGAAATTGCTAATTTCTTGACATTAGATTCTTCTACAATTAATT
>JBGTHN010000556.1:0-3771 GCA_041746235.1 Pyrinomonadaceae bacterium
GAAGCATTAGCGCGAAGATTTCGATTGGTTAAAGTTGACGAACCGACAATCGAAGAAACAAAAGAAATTCTTCTCGGCTTGCGTCCGCGACTTGAGAAAAATTATTCGGTCACGATTTCCGACGAAGCCATCAATATGGCACTGGAGATGTCGCCGAAATACATTCGCAATCTGCATCTTCCCGACAAAGCAATCGGTTGGTTAGATACGGCTTCGGTAAAAGTCGAAATTAACGAACCAACTTCTTTGGTCGTTCGACCGGAACATATTATTGAAGTCATTTCGCAGGAATCGCGCATTCCGAAGGATATGATTTTCCGCGACACGACCGACCGTTTTTCCGATATGGAAAATCTGCTGGCAAATCGTGTCATCGGACAAAAAGAAGCAGTCAAAGCCGTCGCGCAGAGACTGCGTTTGAACAAAGGTCCGCTCAAAGACAATCATTTCGCGCCGGACGGAGTTTTGTTATTTTTAGGTCCGACGGGCGTTGGAAAGACAGAACTTGCCAAAGCCGTTGCCGAATTTATGTTCGGCGACGAAGGCAAAATGGTTCGCATTGATATGAGCGAATATGGCGAAGGCACGGTCGGCATTGAAAAACTTATCGGGATGCCGCGCGGCATCGTCGGCAGCGAACGCGGCGGAATTTTAACCGAACAATTGCGGGAAAATCCATACACCGTTCTTTTGCTCGACGAAGTGGAAAAAGCTTCGCCGTATTTGATGAACATCTTTCTGCAAGCATTTGATGAAGGTTGGATCACGGACGGACGCGGGAAAAAAGTTTATCTTTCGGATGCGATCGTTATAATGACTTCAAATTTAGGTTCGGAGAGTTTCAAAAAATACGAAAAACCGCTCGGTTTTGGTATGAAATCTCTCGGCGATATGAAGGAAATCAAAGGCGATGTAATGAAAGCCGCCGAAAGACGTTTTTCACCGGAATTTCGTAATCGAATTGATGAAATTATTGTCTTTTCACCATTAACAATGGATGAAGTTAAAGGCATCGCCAAACTTTATTTGAAAAAAGTTCGCAAACAGATGGAGATGCAAGGGAAATTTATCGAAATTACAGATGAAGCCATTGATTTGATAACTTTGAAAGGTTACAGTCCGGCTTATGGTGCGAGATTTTTGAAACGATATATTGACCAAAAAGTTAAATTGCCTTTAACAAATTTGTGGAAAACCGCGACACAGTTTTTGGTTGATAAAGAAGAAGATGAAATTGTCGTCAGAGCAAAAGATTCATTTAGTTTGAATTAAATTTTTTTAGAAAAATCTTGTCTTAAAAGACTTTAGCAATTATTATTTGGCTAAAGTCTTTTTTTATGGAGAACGAATTATGAAATCAATTACAAAATATTTAAGCCTCTTTTTGTCTATTTTCTGCCTCGCATTAATTTTTTCGAGTGCCGTTTTTGCACAGCAAATTCTTTCAAGCTATCAATACAGACTTGAATTAACCAATGCGACAGAATTGCCGGAATTAGAAGGAATGCCTGTCGCAAAGATTCCCGAAGATGCCCAGAAAAATGGCGTTGAAGGAACACTCAAAGCAGAGATGATTCTAGCAAAAGAAGGAATTGTCAAAGACATAAAAATCACACATACACTTCCGCACGGAATTGCCGAATCTGTAACCGAAGCCTACGGATCATATAAATTTAAGCCTGCCAAAAGAAACGGAACGCCGATAGATGTGAAAATGTTTCTTGAAGTTACTGTGTCGGCTGTTTATGACGAGCGTAGTAAAAACGTCAATAAACCCAAAATTGTCGAACAACCCGAAGCAATTTATCCTGCTGAACATCTTGCGGATAAAAGAAAAGATACAGTTAGAGTCAACATTTTGTTTAATAAAGATGGAACTTTGAAAGTTTTAGGCGTGGGCAGTACGATGCCTAAAGAGTTTGATGAAGCGGCTGTCGAAGCCGCCAAAAAAATAAAATTTGAACCGGCGACACATAAGAAAAGCAAACAACCTGTTTCAATGAAAATGGTCGTTGAATTCAAGTTTAAGCCGCAATAAATCAAACCGAATTGATGAGTTCTGCATCAAAGAATTATTAGAACAAAATTAGTTAAATACTTGCTTATGAGAAAAGTTACGAACATATTTTTACTTTTGATATTGCTTTGGGCATTTTCAATTAATGTATTTTCTCAGGAAGATTTAAAGAAAGAGAATAATCAAAAATCAAAAATTTGTTTGTTAAAATTTGATGTAGAATTTTTGAAATCAGGTGAGATCGGAAATATTCTACCAAAATCAAACACTTGTGAAGAATTCATCGAATTACAACAAAAAGCTATTGATGAAGCCAAAAAGATAGAGTTCTTTATTGCAACATTGAACGGTGAAATTATTACAATAACAAAAACGGTTGAATTTGATTTTGAGGTTTTTGAAAATGACAAGATAGAACCGAAAATTATTGATGTTAGAGAATCTTTAGTGATTGTAGAAAAGCCGAAGGCTGGTTATCCTAAACCAGATAACGGAACTATTTGTGTAACAGGAGTAGTTCGCGTCAGAGTTGCATTTTTATCAACGGGACAGATCGGTGGTGTTGCTGTAGTTAGCGGACTTCCATATGGAATAACCGAAAAGGCAATCGAAGCTGCTAAGAAAATAAAGTTTATACCTGCGAGAAAGAATGGAGTTCAAGTGTCCATTAACAAAGTTGTTGCATATAACTTTAGTCTTTATTAAAGATTGAAATCAAACAAATTTTCGAATATGTAGAAATTATAATAACTAAATCCAAAACCTAATTAAATTATGAGAATTTATAAACCTATTTCACAATCTTTCAAGTTTATTTTACTTTTATTTGCTTTGTCTGTTTTTGTCTTTGGACAGAACAGTTTTGATAAAAATGAAGATGACAACGATATAAAAAAAGCTGAAGCAGTAATTTCCAAAGCCATCAACAAACTCGGTGGTGAAAAATATCTCAAAGTGCAGAATTCCGTCGGTGAAGGGAAATTTAGTCTTTTAAAGGGCGGACAGATCGTTTCATTTCAATCTTTTACGGACATAATGGTTTATCCGGGCAAGGAACGAACTGATTTTATTGAACGCGGCTCAAAGAGCGTGCAGGTAAATAATGCTGATAGCGGTTGGTTTTATGATGAATCGCTCGAAAAATTTGATGATCAAAACGAAATTCAGATAAATAATTTCAAACGAAGTTATCGCTCTCATTATAATTATTTGTTACGCGGCGAATGGAAAGGAAATGCAGAATTAATTTATGTCGGCACGCGGCAGGCAAGTCTGGGAAAAAGAAACGATGTTTTGAAACTGATTTTTAAGGATGAGTTTGAGGTCGAATATGAATTTTCCGATGAAGGTTTGCCAATGAAAACGGTTTACTCAAGATTGAATGCGGAAAAAGCACAGGTCAAAGAAGAAACCCGTTTTGCTCAATACATTTTTGAAAACGGAATATTTTCGCCTTATGTCCTAGATCATTACAAGGATGATGAACATATTTTTCGCGTTAATTACCAATCAATGGATTACAACAAAAGAATTTCAGATGAGATTTTTATTAAACCCAACGATCCTAAAAAGCTGAGGAAAAAGCTCAAGTTTGATTAACGGTTTCTTCAAAAACGACTCATACCAATCCAAAAACACTTTATTGATAGATAATTAATCTTATCAAAACACATCAATATACTTCACAATATCTGTTAATTTGATTACAAAAAATGGCATTTAAGTCGAATTGACTCAATATTCGAAAAGTATTT
>JBGTHN010000557.1:0-1662 GCA_041746235.1 Pyrinomonadaceae bacterium
AAATTTCGATAACAATGCCCTGAAAGGTATCGGTTCGGGAAACTTTTTTGCGACAAGGATAAAGTGAGGAAAAATTATGTTCAAAATAAAGAAAATTTATGTTTCGTTAATAATGCTTCTAACGGTTGGTTTTGTAATCAACATTTTGGCAACGGATTCGTTTGCTCAAAAAGACAGCAAGAAAAAGCGTCTGAAAATTTCATTGAAACTTGCCAAAGAACGAGAGAGAGATCAAGGTAAAAATCTGTATAAAATAATTCAGATGGATGGCAAGTTATTTGGTGAAGCGACTGAAGTCGAAGACCCTGTTACCGGAGATCCGCTTGACGGAGAGTTTAAACTTGAATATCAGTGTAAGGTCGATGCGTTGATACAAAGCACGCGTGTAAAGATTGTTGATGGCGAAAGTGACCGTTGGGAATTTCTTTGCGATGGGCTAACAATGGCACAGTTGAAAGAAGGTCTGCCGGTAACATTAACAGTTCCATAATTGCTAACGGATTCATGTCTATTCTTGACTTTTTTGCTAATTGTAATTAGTTTCAGAGGTGTCTTGCCAAACATCTCTGAAACAATTCAAAAAGCATCTGAAATTTTGCGTTTGAACGGTATTGCCGAACCGAGACGCGAGGCGAATTCCCTTTTATCTCTCGCCCTCAATAAAGACAGAACATTTCTCATTGCACATTCCGAATATGAATTAACTCATTTAGAAGAAAAGACATTCCAAAACTTTATTGAAAGACGTGCGAACCGCGAACCTTTTCAACATATTGCGGGAAAACAGGAATTTTACGGATTGGATTTTATTGTTACGCCGGATGTTCTGATTCCGCGTCCCGAAACAGAATTGATCGTTGAAAAAGGAATTGAGATTTTGCAAGATTTGGAAAATTCAACCTTTTGCGAAGTTGGAATCGGATCGGGTTGTATCAGTGTTTCTATTCTTCACGAAATAAAAATGGCAAAAGCATTCGGCTTAGATATTTCCAAAGAGGCATTAAATATTGCTAATAAGAATGCTGAGAACATTGGAGTTTTCAAGAGACTGGAATTGGAAATGTCAGATGTATTTGAAGTTTTAGATGAAGATACAAAATTTGATTTAATTGTTTCAAATCCGCCTTATGTTCCAAGTAAAGATGTTTCGACTCTACAAGCCGAAGTCCGTGATTTCGATCCGATAATTGCTTTAACCGATGGCGGAGACGGACTTTCGATAATCAGACGAATCATAAATGAATCGCCTAAATATCTTAAACCAGAAGGTTTTTTGTTGATGGAAATGGGATTTAATCAATCAAACGAAGTGCGTGAAATGTTTGATCTTCATATTTGGCAAAGTGTTGATTTTTTTCCTGACCTGCAAGGCTTTCTGCGAATGGTCAAAGCTCGTATATTTTAATGAAAAATAAATTTTTATTATCGTTTTTTGTAGGTTTCTGTTATATTCTTTATATCAACCTTAAATTTATTTAAAGGCAAATTAGAATTGCCAAAAGGAGAATCATTATGAGTTACGAAGACGAAAGAGAAGAAGCAAATGCCAGCACAAAATTAACATATTTACTCATCGGTGGCGGAATCGGTGCTATTCTCGCTTTACTTTTTGCTCCGAAATCGGGACAGGAATTGCGTGAAGATATTGCTGTTGCAACAAAA
>JBGTHN010000558.1:0-2542 GCA_041746235.1 Pyrinomonadaceae bacterium
TTTTACGGTTTTACGTGGTCGCCGATCGGTGTTGCAACCGAATATGTAAAAACCGCCAGAGTTGTTCGAGATTACGAAAGAATTCAACTTCCCGCCTTGTCCGAACGTGAAAAAATTATCATTAATGGATTTGTCTATGAAGCCGATCTAACTTCGGGCGGTGCAGCAAATCTTCCGAGATTCTTTAAGGGAAAAGCGAAGAATTTAGATTACAAAACGCTTCGTCACGAAGGACATTACGAATGGGTTGAAGGTCTAATAAAAAAATTGCCGTTTGACGAAAATTTACCGCAGAATTTGGAAGACGTTATGTTAGAAAAAGTTCCTTCGGTTGAAGATGATTTTGTAATTGTTCATTCGTCTGTCGAAGGTTTTGATGCTCAAGGCACACGCAGAATGGTCGAAAAAGCCTTTCATATCAAGCCTCTGGAAATCAACGGACATTATTTGCGAGCGATTCAAACTACAACCGCTGCACCGCTTGTCGAATGTGCGGATATGCTTGCTTCAAATAAATATAAAGGTGTGATTATGCAAAGCGACATTGAGCCAAAAGAATTTTTGAACGGCAAATTTGTAAGTCGTGTTTATCAAACATAAAAAAAGGCAGAAGGTTTGAATTAAAAAATCAAACCTTCTGCTTAGTGACTTAGTAAAGCCAGATTATTTTGTCGGGATTCTTTTTAGATTATCGAAATAAATCGCACTGCCCAATCTCGAAATGAAAAAAGCATAATTGTCATTGTTTCTAGCAGCCATCCCGCGATGGTATTTCGGTTTTCCCCAACAACCTTTAGAAGTTGCCAAGTGCATTGCGTCATCTTCACCATACATTTTATCCGTATCAGTTTTGCACCAACCGTTTTTCTTATCCGAATGAGTATGCGTATCCAAGATCGCTAAGCCTTTTGGAGCAAGCCAATGAAACATCTCGTGCAAAATACCTTTAGCTCGGGAATTATCAGTTCTGTTTTTATCAAAAAACCTGTTGCAATAATTTACTGTCCCGGAAACGATGTGATTGGCAGACGGAGTTTTGCCAGTCCCTGGATTATTCTTGTAACAAGGATGTGACCCGCCATCATCTTTTCGACGACACTTGGCAGTGTTTTTTTCCAAAAATCTTTTATTCCAATTCTTATCAATCGCATCTCTAATATATGGAAACCGATATGCTCCGCCATCATACTCACCAAACCAGGCATACGGAGAATAGCTATTTTTCCTTTCCGTCAAATTACTTCCAGCTGTATAATCCGCCTTCCATAAATCATCTCTGCGATTACCTGACTTATCAAGAAATTGAAAAAATTGATAAGCTCTCCACGCATGATGATGAGCCAATGCCCAAGCTTTTTCAATAGTTTCACGGTCTGACGCATTACAACCTTCAAATTTTGGATAAACGATTGCCGGCATATCTGCAGGAAAATCGAAGCCGGAAACTGAGTCTTTTTCCATCTTTTGATCTTTGGAAAAATAAAAAAATACCTTTGTTATAGGTTTCGTCTGTGGCTTTGATGTTGGAACAGGCTTGCCAACCTTGGCATATTCGACCATTGCCAAATCATATAAGCCCAAATTCTTGCCATTTAATTCCCTGTTCTTTGTCAAAAAACCACTCCAACTGTCTGCCAACCAGAGATATTGTCCGCCAGTTCCTTTATTCCAAACGCCAACATATAATTCGCCATTTTTAATTGCCGAAATATCAATATCAACAAGACGTAAATCTTCCTTGTTGAATTCTTTCCATTTATCGGAGAGTTTGGAAAAACTATCTGTCGCATATAATCTTTGATCTTTACCAATACCTGTTTCCCAAACTCCGACAAATTTCGTTTCTCCACCATTTCTAAAGGCTTCCACATCAATCAACACACGATCAATTTTTGCAAGTTCTTTCCATTTAGCAACAAAATCGTCCCAATTATGATATTGGAAAAGTGCCGAACCGCCTTTGCCTGTGTCCCATACGCCAACGTAAAAGTTTTTACCGGCAAGAGGAATTACTTCTACATCAATCAATTGCAAGCTTTTATCTGCAAGCATTGATTTCCACTTGTCGCTAAAATCTGTCCAGTTATCATAGGCATAAAGAGCATATTTTCCTTTTCCACTAACCCAAGTTCCTGTAAATTTAATATCATCTCCAACCTCGATTGCTTCCAAGTCCTGCAAACGCATATCTTTTTTGCCTAATTCTTTCCATTCTTCGACGAATTCTTCCCACGTATCGAATTGCAAAACCTTATTGCTACCGCTATTTGTTTTCCAAAAACCGATATATTTTTCTGTGGCTGCAAAAGCGACCATTGAATTTGTCAATAAAAGGGCAAATATCCAAAAGCCGATGAATTTATTCTTTCTATTTGATTTCATTATTTTATTTTTTCTCCTTTATAAAAGTATCCAATAGTTAATGCGTTTAAAGTTCGACAAAACTATCATCAACTCATAAAATTTTTTTGAGATAAAATAATGACGCGAATAATCTGTCTTTCCGACACACACAATTGCAATGAAAAAATTACCGTTCCCG
>JBGTHN010000559.1:0-2055 GCA_041746235.1 Pyrinomonadaceae bacterium
CTCATCAGGTAACAAGAGCATTGAATATGCCGTATCATCTTCACCGGAAAAATCGCTTCTGACCTTTCCGTTTGAACCGAAAGATTTATCAAGAGTTCCGTCCACATTATAACGGACTAATGCAAAATCATTATTCACACCATTTGTAGATGTTCCGGCAACGATGATCTTCCCATCCTTTTGAATCGCTAAATCGTAAGCAACATCAAATCCATCGCCAAAATGTGTTGATACTCTACCATTTCCTCCAAAATCCGTATCAACGGAGCCATCAATATTCAATCGAAGTAAGGCAAAATCATTTTGTCCGATGTTTAGTTTTTTCACATCAAACGCATTCGATGCACTTCCCGCCACAAGGATTTTACCATCTGTTTGAATTGCAACCGCATAAGCCGTATCTCTGAATAGTGTTCCAATATTGTCTTTTACAATTCCATCATTATCAAAAGACGCATCAAGTGAACCATCTGATTTATAACGGACAATACAAAAACGGCGTTGCTCTTTACCTTGAAAACTCACACCAACAGCAATAATTTTACCGTCGGGTTGAATTGCCAAGTCGTAAATAACATCTGATTCCGAACCGATCTTTGTTACAACTTTGCCATCCGATCCAAAACTCTTATCAAGCAAACCGTTTGCTTCGTAACGTGCAATTGCAAAATCTGAAAGTCCCTCGTTTTCGCCAACCCAACCGCCGACCACAATTTTGCCGTCTGACTGAACTGCCACTGCTCTTGCTTTTTCAACGGGAAATCCGAAACTCGTGATGACGTAATTATCCTTTTCAAAATTTGCTACTTCAGGAGCTATGTTCGTACGAGAAATTTTTTTGTCTTGAAAATAAATCCAACCTGCTGAAAATATAATTAAAAGCAAAACCAACCCCGCAAAAATTCTGCTATATTTTTTGATAAAACTATGCTTTGGCGGTAATTTTTTGAGAATTGGGGCGGATGATACGTTTTCAATTGATTCTTCAATCCAAATTTCCTCAATTTTTTCTCTTTCTAAAACCAGATTTTCATTTTTCAAAGCCAAATTTTGCGAACTAACTTTCCTTATTTCCGCTTGAAAACGAAAACCTCTTCGCGGAATGGTTTCGATATAGTTTGTGTCAGCGTCATATTCGGCAAGAACTTTGCGAAGTTGCGAGATCGTATAGGAAAGCGAGCTGTCCTCGACAAATGTTTCCGCCCAAACCGTTTCAAAAAATTCCTCCTTTAAAACGATCCTTCCTTCACCTTTTACAAGCAAGATCAAACATTCAAGAACTTTCGGAGCGATCTTGACAGATTCATCGGCGACAAAAAGCTGTGCGTTGTTCGTATCAAGACGAAAAACACCGAATTCGTATAACCCGTTAGATTCCAAAAGTTTATCTCTATCCATTAGACGACCTTAGAAATTCCTCAGACTTTCCTTAGAGTTTGTTCAAGACTTTTTTTCAACACAAGTTTAATGATAGCTAAAAACGCGAAAAGTTGTAAGTAAAAAAATGACGATACACCGAAGAATTATAAAAAGAACACGCACGATCGAAAGGATTTCGGTTATGCCAAACCAGCGGTTTGATGTTTCGGAAAACACCGAAGGCGAAAGATTCCGTGTGGAAATATTTAACGAACGCGACGAGAAGATTTACGTCTGTGAACTCGTTGGAAAGATCAATATCGAAGAATTGCCGGACGGAGAATTTCAGATCAGCGGCGGGAATATCAAGCAATTGTAAAAATAGTTTTTCGGAATGTCGAGGAGAAATAAGATGAAAAAATTAAATGTAAAAGTGATGTTTTTAGTGATTATATTGTTGGGAATAAACCAAGACTTGAAAGCCGCAAGTCCTGGTTCGCTTGATCCGAGTTTTGGCGTTGCGGGGAAGATTGCAACAAATATTTTTGGAGATGACAGATTAAAAGATATTGCCGTTCAATCTGACGGAAAAATCATTGCAGTCGGAACAAGCGGTGTAAATGATTTTACCATCGTTCGATATACCGTCAATGGTGTTCTCGACACTACTTTTAGTGGCGACGGAATTGTTTTTGT
>JBGTHN010000560.1:0-8804 GCA_041746235.1 Pyrinomonadaceae bacterium
TAAACCAAAGCGTGTAATTTTTTAACGATTTAATACACAAACCAACAATCTGTGTGATTATATTACACGAATATTGCTATAAATTGTTGCACTTTTAATATTTTAATTTCAATTTGAGCGTGATAAACTCGCCTTATAGTAAAACTCTGTTAGAAAAATCATCAATGATTAAATCATATATTTCAGTTCCTGTTTTCTGTTTATTTCTATCGCTTTTATTTTCGTTTAGTTATGGACAAGGTAATAAAAATACAACATTTAAAAGTCAAGAAGTTTCTGAAAAGGACGGAATTCCTGTTCTCATAAAACATTTACCGGATTGGAAGAATAAACGAAATAGTGCGGTTTTGTTTAACAATTCCGACGATTTGCGTAAGGCTTTGGGCGAACGTCAGATTTTTGAAGTTATCGAATTTATACAGGGAACAGAAGCCGTAACTGCTCAATATACGGAAGGTAAACTTCTTATTCTCGAATACAACACACCACAGGCTTCATCGGCAACCGATAATAAAATAAAGGAAAAATTAAATAATTCCAACGAAAGAATTTTTTACCGACGTATCGGAAATTATAATGTTTTTCTTTTTGATGGAAATGATGAAGCGGCGGCAAATGCTCTTTTTGATCAAATTAAATATGAAAAAGTAGTGCAGTGGCTTGGACAGGATATTACATATTTAAAGCAACAGGAAAGAGCTTTTATAGTCGGCACATCCAGTCTTTTTATATCAACTGTTTTAGTCATTTTAGTAATACTCGGAATTGCACTGGTATTAGGTTTTACTATCGGAGTTGTCTATTTTTATAGACGAGATAAAAGATTTGCGGCAATGGGTAAGTATTCCGACGCTGGCGGAATGACACGTTTAAATTTAGATGGTTTTACGCCCGATATTATTCCCGATGATTTATTTAAAGGTTGATTTTTTGAGATTTTAGGGTAAATGTTCAACTAAATTCTCAATATCTTCACGAATATTATAAAAATGCGGAGCGATACGTAGTTTATTGTTTCGGGATGAAACGATTATATTTTTACTTTCTAATTGCCTAAAGATTTCGTCGGAACTTACCCCATTTAATGGCTCGACACAGACAATTTGTGATTTCTCGCCACTTTTGCGGGAACTGATTATTTTATATTTATCAATCGGTAGAGTTTCGCATAGAAAGTCGGTTAAACTTTCTAAATAAGTTTGGATATTTTCAATTCCAACATCATTTAATAATTTCAAACTTTGCTCTAAACCATAAAAAAGTGAAGATGTTCCCGTTCCCGTTTCCCAAGCTAATGCATTTGGTTTGAATTGTTGTTCTAGATCCTTAAAATCCCAAGGTTCGCCGACGCTTATCCAACCAACTAAAGTCGGTTCAACTCGCTCTCTCGCACGTTCCGAAAGATACAAGATTCCGCAACCTTCGGGCGAACAGAGCCATTTATGTGAAGCTCCTGCCGCAATATCAACTTTCAACGCAGGCAAATCAAATGGTATCGTGCCGAATGCTTGAATAATATCAACGGCAAAAAGTGCATCAACATTTCTTGCCGCTTCGCCTATCATTTTTAGATCAGCACGAAAACCTGAAGCAAATTGCACCGCACTAATTGCCACAAGGCGTGTATTTTCATCAATCAAACCGATAAATTCATCTAGAGCAATTCGTCCGTCTCTTTCGGGACACATTCTCAATTCCACTCCAAATTTATCCCGAACTCTTCGCCACGCATAAAAATTTGCGGGAAATTCCCGTTCAAAACTGACGATATTATCCGTATTTTTCCACTCCAAACCATTGGCAATCGTCGCAAGTCCGTCGGAAGTATTTCGCATAAATGCAACGTGTTCATCTTTAACATTGAGCATATTTGCGATTACTCCGCGTGTGCGGTTTTTCGTTTCAACCCATTCGGGATAATGACTTGAACCGTGTGTGGCAACATCCCAAAGTTGCGAATTAACAGCTTCAATTGCTGTTGTCGGCAGAGGCGAAACTGCCGCACTATTTAAATAATTATATTTTTCCAACGCCGGAAATAATTTGCGGATTTGTTCGTTCACAATTCACAGACTCCTTTACGAAAACTTTATGGTTATTATTTTACAATCCATTGAAATCCTTTGACAAAAGGGCTTTATAAAAGTTAATTTTGTTGTTGGGAAATTTATTCCAACTCTCGACCTCAAACTACACATCAGAATTGCTGATTATGTTCAATTTTCGTTCAAAAGACCAGTTCGACTTCGGTGCGGTTTCGATCAATGATGACCGCGACATCGAAGTGCATAAATTTAAACGTGCTTCAAAACAAGGCTTGTGGTTTGAAAGTTTAAGACTTTTACGCGACGTGATCTTGATAATTTCAATATTCGTTTTGTTCGGAGTTTTTATTGCACAACCCGTCGTAGTTGAGGGGACTTCAATGGTGCCGCAACTCCATAATGGCGAGCGTTTGCTTGTTAATAAACTGGTTTATTACAATATCGAAAGTTTTAGTTGGGGGCATCTTGAACGCGGCGATATAGTCGTATTTTGGTATCCCAATGATCCGAATAAAAGTTTTGTTAAAAGGATAATCGGTTTGCCGGGTGAAACTGTGGAAGTTCGTAACGGAGTTGTTTTTATTAATGGAACACAACTTAATGAACCCTATCTCGATACTGAACACAATCAATCACTGCCGAATTTTTCGCCGAAGAAAGTTGAAGATCACTACTTTTTTGTGATGGGCGATAATCGAGATAATTCATCCGATTCACGAATCTGGGGATTAGTTCCCGAAAAATATATCTACGGAAAAGCGTTTTTCCGTTATTGGCGACCTTCGGTTATGGGATTTTTGAACAGAGGCGATTCAAATTTAGAAGGCGGTACAGGAAAACCTGCGGATGATGATTTTCGTGTTAAACATTACAACGAATAAAAAGTTGGTAAATTGTAAATCGTTAATGGTTGATTGCTTGGCAAAAGAAATTTAAGCTAATCAATCAACCATTTTTCATTTTAAAAAAGAAAAGACAGATGAATCTATCAAAAAAAGCAATTTTAGTTCTTGAAGACGGACGCACATTTCGCGGTCAAGCGTTTGGTGCAGAAGGCGAAACTTTCGGCGAGATGGTTTTTAATACTTCGATGACGGGTTATCAGGAAATTTTGAACGATCCGAGTTATTCGGGGCAACTCGTTTGTATGACATATCCTTTGATCGGAAACTACGGCGTTAATAAAGAAGATGTCGAATCAAGTCGTCCTTGGGTTGAAGGCTTTGTTGTTCGTGAAGTAAGCCCGATTGTTTCAAACTGGCGTTCGACGGAAAGCCTTGATGCCTATCTAAAACGCCACAAAATTGTCGGCATCGAACACCTAGACACACGGGCTTTGGTTCGCCACATACGCGATAAAGGAGCGATGCGTGCGGTAATTTCTAGCGTGGACTTAGACGCAAACAGTCTTTTGGAAAAAGTTTTGCAATCGCCCGAAATGAAAAATCGTGAACTTGCCAGCACAGTTACAACGGATAAATTTTTTGAGTTTGAAGCAGTTGGCGAAGAAAAATTTCACGTTGTTTGTTATGACTTCGGCGTGAAAACAAACTCGCTTAGAAATTTTGCAAAAGAAGGTTGTCGAGTAACGGTTGTTCCTTCAAACACATCCGCCGAAAAAGTTCTTGAACTAAAGCCCGACGGCATTTTTCTTTCAAATGGTCCGGGCGATCCGTCCGCGATGAACAATGTTATTGAAGAAATTAAAAAACTTACCGAAAAAAATGTGCCGATGTTTGGAATTTGTTTGGGACACCAGATTTTAGGTCAAACATTCGGCGGAAAAACTTACAAGTTAAAGTTCGGACATCGCGGAGGGAATCAGCCGATAAAAGATTTGAAAAGCGGAACTGTCGAGATAACTTCACACAATCACGGCTTTGCGATTGACGGCGAATCTCTGCCGAAAAATGTCGAGATAACTCATATCAATTTAAACGATAAAACGGTTGCCGGAATTCAGCACAAATCTCTGCCGGTATTCAGCGTCCAATATCATCCCGAAGCCGCACCCGGACCGCACGATGCGACGCATCATTTCAGACGCTTTGGTGATTTGATGAAGGAAAAGAAATTTGCCGCAACCAATTAAATTTAAGATTTAAATTGCAAAGCTAGAGATTTAAATCGCAGGACTAGAGATTTAAATCGCAGGACTAGAGATTTAAATCGCAAGACTAGAGATTTAAATCGCAAGACTAGAGATTTAAATCGCAAGGCTAGAGATTAAAGTCGTAGGACTTTCGGCTAAAGCCGCAGGGTTTAAGGCTTAACCCTCAAGATTCAAGATTTCAGATTTAAGATTTCAGATTCGTCTGGTTCTGATTGAATTACTTTATCTTCAAGGTTTTCAGATTGTTCAACTTCGTCCGAGTTAAATAATTGAGTAAATAATCCTTTGCTTCCTCTGTGTTCCAAAACATTTTTGTAAAGCACGGTTAAAATAGCGACAGACGGTATTGCTATAAAAACTCCCGGAATTCCGGCAAGTTGTTCACCCGCCAAAACAGAAATTATTACTGCAAATGGATGTAGATGAATGCCATCGCGGACAATTCGCGGATAAGTTACATAATCGTGCGTTAAACGCAGAATTATTAAAAACAAAGCCGTCCAAAAAGCCTTCCAAGGATCATCGGAAACTGCTCCGACCAGTGTTGCAATAATACCGATCGTCAACGGTCCGAGCAATGGAACAAACTCAAATGCTCCGGCTAAAATACCGAGCAGAAGGGCATAATCTAAACCGATCAAACTAAAACCGAGCGTGCATAGCAATCCGATCAAAAAGCACGAAATAAGTTGGGCACGGGCATAAGCGGCTAGCGTATTATTGACATCATTAAGAACCAAATCGGCTCTTGCCCGCCAGCGTCCTGATGGGAAAAAGTTCAAAAACATTGACCGATAAAGATGTGCATCTTTCAGAAAGAAAAAAGCTAAGATCGGAATAAGAAGAATCCAAGGTAAATATGTGATTGCACTAACGGCAAAAACTCCCAAAAAAGTTGTTAGAACAACGGTAGAATATTCAACAAAGGAGCCGATGTTTTTGGTGATCTGAGTTTGTAATTCCTCGGTTATCATCAATTGTTCATACCGGCTGTTTATTGTGGCGATGCGTTCTTGAAACAGCGTCGCATAATTCGGCAGATTTTCTACGAATTCACGAATTTGTGCGGTTATGATCGGTGCAAGATAACTTATTGCAACCACCAAAATACTGAACACGATCAGATATGAAACAACTATTGCCAAAGGACGAGGCATAAATTTGTCTAGGTTTCTAATTTTGAACGGACGGCGAATAAATTTGACGAGAGGCTCAAGCAGATATGCCAAGAAAATTGACAGAATCAACAAAAAAAGTAGAAAACTAAGCTGATAGAGTGCGAATCCGGTTAGAAAAACAAACAATAAGATAGCGACCGTTACTAAAACTATGCGAATAATCGAACGGATCGGCGGAGTTGAAGGTGCAAAAGAAACCTCGCGAGAAATACGTTTCTTTTCACCTAGCTCATTCTTGTTATTTGTTTTTTTTTCTTCTTTCAAATTTTTATCTATTTGTTGACAGAATTATCGGGTGAACTTTCACTATTGGTTTCAGTGTTTTTGTTGCTACCGTATTTTTCTTCCCATTCTTTTTGTTTTTGGTCTAATTCCTTGGCGATCTGTTCCTTTGATTTTGAAAAATCTTTGAATTCAAAATACTCTTGCAAAGCTTTCAAATTTTCTTCGGAAAACTCATAATTTGAACCGACAAAGAGAATTTTATCATCTTCAATAAATGAAAAGCGGTTGGCGGCGTAATGTTTATTTTCGCGGACAAACGCTTTATCCTCGCTCGTAAAAGCTTTGCCGTCTTTTCTTTTGAGCGTAAATATATAATCAAAATCCGCCATCCGCATTGAGATCAATTCTTTTTCAAATTTGGTTTGTTCTTTGCCTTGTGTCGGTATTATATCCTCAGCTTTTGATTTTTGAGGAGAATTTGTATTCTCCGTTTCAGGTGTCTGACAGGCAAAAGCAAAAACGGAAAACAACACTAGAAATGCAATGCCAAGTTTATTACTCAATTGCGAAAGCAAGAAATAGTCGGCAGTTTTAATAGTTTTACTCCGCCGGTGCTTCGCCATCAACTTCACTCTCATCATCTTCATCATCCTCGTCAAGTTCATCTTCTTTCGTATTTGCATTTGTTTGCTGATTGACATTAACGGTTGTTTCATCTTTTTGTTCTTCTTTATTTAATTCTTTTTCTTCGTCGGGCGTAGGCGGTGCTTCTACTTCATCCGATTCGGGCTTACCTTTTTCATCTAAAATCTCCAAAATATAAGATTCGCCGTCTTCGTAACGAGTTCTCGCCCAACCGCTTTCGAGTATTTTTGCCAAAAAATCTTCATTTTCTTTGGCATCCGAAAAAATCCATTTTGAGCCGAATTTATCACGGATGATCGGTGCCGGATCATCTATTTTTCCTGCCGTTATATCTTTGATCAATCTATAAAGTTCGGGGTTTTCCGAATAGAGATAATTCGGATCAAGTCCATAAACGTATGAATTTTGCGTGTTAAAGAAAAACAATTTCGGGAAATCATCCCAATTACAGTTAAAAATTCTTTCGCCTTTGGGAATATTCTTTTTCGCCCAATCCATTGCTTCTTCGTATTTATCGTGTTTTTCGTTTCTCTGAATACTTGCGAGTAAATCTTCCTCTTTGAGTTTGATAAGTCGCGTTCCTCCGAAATTAAAGAACATCACGAAAACCAAGATCGTCCCGATACAATATGGAAGACAACTTTTGAACACTTCGAAAGCTGTCTGATGTTCCGGTGGTTTTTCTGAATCAAGAAACGGTTCGATGTCACGTCGAAATTCTTCTGGCAATTGCGGAACATCTGCGGTTACAAATGCTTGCCAGCTAAAGGCTGCGAACAAAATCGCAAATGGTGGGAAATATTCGGCAAGCCGTTTCGATTTAAACATCCAGACAAGCAGAAGCGTTCCAAAAATTAGTAAAAATGTTGCTTTATCAGGTAATTTACCGCCTTTCGGTTTGAATAAAATATAGCCGACAAGCATTGCGATCAAGGCAACTGTCAGATGCGTCAGAAGTTGCAAACCATCGTAGGGATACCATTCGCCACCGACGCTAACTTCATAAGCACTACGAACTTTTGTTGTAAAATGCTCGGTAAAAAGCAATAGATTATTTGGAAAATACGGGTTGATGATATTTCCCAAGATCATTCCACCCAAAGTATAAACAATCGGTTGCCATTCAAATTTTCTTTCATTCCACGCAATGATCGCCGTCCAGATAACTGCGGCAATAAACAACAATGGAAAAAGGCTGTAAGTCCAGACAAACCCAAACATCAAAGGCAGAAGCCAGATATATTTACGTTCAAATAAAAGGTAAATTCCAACCACCGAATAAATAATCGTCAGCGGCGGAGCCTTCGCCATACTCATACGATAAAAGAATGGATTTGAACAGGTTAGAAGTGCCGCCAACCACAAAAGCATATAGTTGATCTTGTAACGAAACATCAGCCAATAAACGCTAAATATCGCCAGACTCCCAAAAGTTACAGCCGCAACTTTCGCTGCCGTCACAGGCTCGAAAAACCATAAGAACGGAATCTGTAAAAGATGGAAAAGAAAATGATGGTCGGCATAATCCTTTGGATTAAGAACAGTTAGCGGAAGCCAACGAAATTCGGGAAGCCATTTGAAACTTGAAATGTTTTCCCACAGCAAAGCACTCCAACGGATGTGATAATAGCCGTCCCAATCTCCGCAACAGACTGCTTGTGTCGAAAATTGCAACAACGTCATCAAAAGTCCAATCGCAAAAAATCCAAAGACCAGATAAATAACCCGATTCGCACCTTCCGTTTCAAGCCATTGCTTCCAGGTCTTTTTATCTTTCTTAGATTTCTCTTTAATTTCTTTGGAAACTTCCAAAGGTTCGGTCGTTTCGGGAATCAAGGAAGGTTCGGAAAATTCAACTGTTTCCTCTGAAATTTCGACAGTTTCTTCCGATTCCAGTTCCTTATTCTCATCATCATTATTAAAAATGCTTTCCATAATTTCTAGTTATTTTTAACACGGAGATAATAGTAAAATTGCAAAATATAAACTGTGAATGTTAAATGAAAGTCCGTGTTTGTTTGTGGTTAAATTTAATGTTCGAAATAGCGTGTAGTTGAAAAGAAAATTTCTTAAACAAAATACCACGAAATAAAAAAAAACGCATTTGATTATCGCCAATTCAAAACCTAAAATCAAAAATTCAATTATGTATCCAAAAGGAAATTTATTTATAGACGCTTCGCACGGCAAACTCGAAGCGATTCTAAAAGAGCCGAAAGGCATTGCAAAAGGCGTTGCGTTGGTTTGTCATCCGCATCCGCTTGGCGGCGGAACAATGCACAATAAAGTTGTCTTTCGTGCGGCGGCAGGTTTGATTGATGCGGGTTTGATAACTTTGCGTTTTAACTTTCGCGGAGTCGGAAGTTCAACAGGCGAACACGATGACGGACAAGGCGAAACACAAGATGTGAAAGACGCACTTGATTATCTGACCGAAAATTATCCAAATCAGCCGATTACACTTGCAGGATTTTCATTCGGCTCAAGAGTCGGAACAGAAGTTGGGATGAATGATGATAGAATTGTCCGTCTGGTCAGCATCGGAACACCCGTTGATAAATACAAGGATTACGGTTTTTTGGAAAATTTGCGAAAACC
>JBGTHN010000561.1:0-8828 GCA_041746235.1 Pyrinomonadaceae bacterium
GAGCAAAATTCCTTTTGCGATTTACTTGAATTGAAACTCCCTACTGCAAAAACATATATTTTAAAGAAAAGTAGGGCTAGATATTCAGCCGCCGTTTTTGAGGCTGCTGCTCAATTGAGAGAGTATGGCAAGTACTTTGATGAAGAAAGAAGTCGAATTAAATTTAATGAAAAATATCCACATTTAAAGATATACAAACCAAGAATGTTTGTAATAATTGGTCGACAAAATGATGCTGACTCTTTGCTAAAACAAGAAATGCTGCAGATCAAAAACAAACTTTTTTATAATAAATAATATGACAATCGAAGAAATTGGTAGAAACCTTCCGGCACTTTTTTGTGCGGCTTTAGTGGCGATACTTTTTATTCAATCGGGGCTTGATAAAGTTTTTGATTGGAAGGGAAATATCGAATGGCTGACGGGACATTTTAAGGAGACGTTTTTGAATGGAATGGTTCCGATGATGGTGGCAACGATCACGGTTTTAGAACTTCTGACGGGATTTTTGAGCGTTGTCGGGATTATTTATTTTCTTGTAACAGGTTCGGTTGTTTTGATATTTTGGACGGCGTTTATCGGGACGGGTTCGATTTTAGCTTTGTTTTTCGGGCAGAGAGTTGCGAAAGATTATCCGGGTGCGGCGGTGCTTGTGCCTTATTTTATTTTGCTGATTATTATGATGTATTTGACGAATCCTTATTTGAAAACTTAAAAGAAATTTGCCCGCGAAAAAACGCGAAAAAAGTTAAGAAAAAAATCTTTGGTTTTATTTTCGTATATTTCGTGTTTTTTCGCGGGCAAATTTCTTACTCTTTCTTCCTTAGCAATTCCAAAAGTCTGTCGGGATAATCGGTCATAATTCCATCAACTCCCAAATCAATCAATTTCTGCATATCTTCAGTTTTGTTTATCGTCCAAACGTGGACTTGCAGGTTTTGTGCGTGGGCGGCTTTTAAGTAATCTGCCGTAACGATCTCAAAACTCCCAATGCGTTGCGGAATTTGTAAGGCAGACATTTTCGGCGTGTAATTATCGTTTAAACCAACCTTGTATCTCGCTAGAAATCCGGTTGCTTCAGAGGGACTTGCCGACGTTGCGACTCCCTTACAATTTTGTCTCAAATCTTCTAAAACATCATCACGAAATGAACCGACGATTACTTTGTCGGTGCGATTAAATTCTGTTATCAGATCGCAAAGAGGTTTGACGGGCGAAGGTTTTTCGTATTTGGGTTCGATGTTTATGATCGCGTTGGGAAAGGCTTCAAAGACTTCACGCAAAGTTGGAATTTTCACATTCTGCCCGCGAAATGGAAAAGTTTTTCCATCGTCATTTGTCCAATTAAATCCTGCATCAAGTCCTTTAATTTCTGCCAGAGTTTTATCTGCAACCAAACCTTTTCCGTTCGTTGTGCGGTCAACTGTTTTGTCGTGAATGACAACTAATTCACCGTCTTTGGTTGCATGAATATCTAATTCAAGAACATCTACGCCAAGATCAAAAGATTTTTGAAATGCTGTTAAAGTGTTTTCGGGTGCGATTCCTTTGCCGCCACGATGAGCGAAAACTAACGGACGTTTTGTTTGTTGGGCGAAAATTTTGAACTCCCCGGCGGGTTTGCCTGTGGATGTTGCTAAATATGCGTAAAATGCGAATAACATTATGACGACAGCAATAAAGCAATACGCGAGCCATTTAAGAATTTTTTTGATCACTAACATATTTTAAGTTGTGAAGAGCCGATTTAGTATATTGGATGTTATTTTCTTTGGAAATGTAGCTTTTCAATACTAAAAGTTGTATAAACAACACAAATAAAAAAATTATGATAGAAGCCGGATACGTAATATTATTTTTAACAATCGTGCTAATTGTTCTTGCAGGATTCAACTCTGTTCTTAAAAAACTCGAAATTGATAAATCCAATAGAATCAAAAAGGTGTCAATGGTCGGCGGAGCAATTGCTTTGTGGACGATCTATGTTTTTGCGTTGTCTGTAACGGGATTTTTCAAAACATTTACTCTTCCGCCGAGATTTCCGATCTTTCTAATTTTCCCACTGTTTTTATTTATGGGAGTTTTTCTATATCGAATTAGAAACAGCGAGTTTTTGAAAGCATTGCCAAAATCATGGGCGGTATATTTTCAAAGTTTTCGTATCTTTGTTGAACTGCTTTTTGCAATTTCATTTGCGGCAGGAATTCTACATAGAGAAGTAACTCTGCACGGATATAATTACGATATTCTCATCGGTTTAACTGCTCCGATAATCGCTTATTTGGCGTTCAACAAACAAATTATTTCAGAAAAAATTGTGTTGATCTGGAATTTCGTCGGGTTAGGAGTGCTAACAATTGTCGTAATACTGTTTTTTACGACCACATTTTTTCCATCCGTTTGGGGAGAAACGACAACCTGGGTAAATCCTGAATTTGCAACATTTCCATATACTTTGGTGGCAGGTTTTCTGATGCCGATCGCGGTTTTCATGCACGTTTTATCAATTATTCAATTACGTGGTAGTAAGAAATTTTTTCAAAAAGTTCCGATATAGAATAAAAAATTAAGCCGCAGATAAAGCAATCAAAATCTGCATTTATCTGCGGCAAAATAATCTTATTTCTGTAAATTGCTTTTATTCATCAAGCTCTGACTTTCTTAACGATTTGCGATGTTGTGCGTCCGTTACGATATTTTGTGATTTCGTAGGTTACACGATATTTTCTGCCGTTTTCCCAAATTGTTTTTGTTTGATAAGAGGTTTTAACCACATTATTATTTCGATTATCGTTTCCACGTCTGTTTTTAACTTCGACACGACTGATCAATTTTGAAGTTGTTCTGCCGTTTCGGAAAACCTGTATTTGATAGGTTTCAAGATATTGTTTGCCGCGAACATAGACTGTTTTGGTTTCGGTATATGTGCGAACAGATTGTCTGTTATTTTGATCGTTACGTTGATTATTGCGTTGATTATTACGGTTTTGTGCATCAGCGGAAGAAGTGATAAACATCATAGATACCATTACGAATGCGATAGATAATAATTTTTTCATAGTCATTTTCTCCTTAAAATTCCTTTTATCTACAAACTTGGTTTTTCCGAATTTGTATGGTGAATATGACGCGAGTTTTAGAAATATAGTTCGGACAGGAAATGTCAACGTTTGGTAAAGATTTGTCAGCGTAAAATTTTGTGAAATCCAGCTTATGTTTATAAATCTACATAAGTCTTAAACTTGGACTAATGGGTATTTTGTTTTCAATAAATTCTCGGTTTTCAATATAATAAAATCCAAATTTACCTTTATAAACCAAAGGCAAAATTCCCGTTTTCATATAAAACGCAGGACACCACAAACGGTCATATTTTATCGGAAGAATTGTTTTTTGATCTTTGTTGATAACTCCTTTTTTGTTTTCTATGCCAACTTCAAATAGATCATCGCCCGAATGTATAATGTAATCATAATTAAATGGAATAACCGTTTCGCCTGTTTTGTCAATAATTCCCCATTTTCCGTTTAATTTGACTGAGATAGATTTTTCACCGTAACTCGCAATTTCTTCATATTTTATCGGAATGATCTCTTTGCCGGATTTATCAATAAACCCGAATTTACCGTTCAGACCGACACTTGCTATTCCTTCCCAAAAATAAGTGATACTCGTATATTTCGGCGAGATAACCTCTTTGCCGGATTTATCTATCAAGCCGAATTTTCCGTCAAATTTTATTATTGCTAAACCGTCTGAAAACGCAAGATTTTGTTCATAAATCAATGGAGCAATAACCTCACCTTCTTTGTTGATCAAACCCCATTTATTGTTAAGACTTACTTTAATCAATCCATCCTCAGTTAACTCGATGCTGTCATACTTCAGCGGAATAATTTCCCTGCCGGATTTGTCTATCAGAACCGCTTTGCCGCTAACCTGATCTCTGGCATATAGAAGAGTTCCGTCAAATTTATATATGTCCGAGTATTTACCGAAAGGAACAACTATTTTGCCATCTTGATCCAAAACAGCCTTTTGTCCGTTATAGACTTGAATTCTGTCTGTGGAAACAGGCGAAGCCCATCTATATTCGCCCGGAGAAACGACCTCATTGCCGTTTTTATATATCCAACCTTGTTTATCAGCTGTTTCAACCAAAAGAAATTCATCAAAACTACCCGTAAAAAAATCAGTTTTGTCATATTTGGGCGAAACAACTAATTTTCCGTTTCTGTCTATAAATCCGATCTTGCCGTTTAATTTAATTTTTGCCAGATGATCGTTATAAAAATATGTGTCAACTTCGTCGTATGCTATCGGCAAAGTTTCATTTCCATCTTTATCAAAAACGCCCGATTTTCCATTCAAATAAATTCTGATTAGATTTTTTTCATTGGTAAAAAAATGCAAATCGTCAAATTCCGGCGGAATGATTTCTTTTCCCTTTTTATCAATCAATCCTTTCTTTCCATTTAACGAAACTTTGTAAAAATCTTTATCATGAGCAGGCTCAAATCCATCATATTTCGCCGGAATTATTTCTTTTCCGTTATTATCCAATAAACCGCGTTTTCCGTTTAACGAAACATAGTATTTTTCTTGATAAAAACTTGGATCTTTGTCATAGATGATCGGAATAAATTCCTTGCCGGATTTGTCTATCATTCCGAATTTGTTGTTTAACTTGACGAGTGCTAATCCGTCTGCAAAACCGTTGACTGAAAATCCATTGACCGAATCATAAATTATCGGAATAACAACTTTGCCTGTTGTATCAACAAAACCGAATTTTTCGTTTAATTTTACATAAGCGAGTCCTTCGGAAAAATCCGATGCGACATCGTATTTTAGAGGAATTGCAATCTTGTCATTTATGTCTATAAAACCGTATTTGCCGTTGAGAACGACTCTGGCTAAACCATCGTAAAACGGATAAATATCGTCATATTTCGGCGGAATGACAACTTTACCCGCTTTATCAATCATTCCCCATTTATCGTTTTGTTTAACTCTCGGTAAAGTTTTGCTATACAAAAAAACCTTTTGATAGATCAAAGGAGCAAGAATTTTACCCGAATCATCTATCAAACCGAATTTGCCGTTTTGTCCGACAGCAATCAAATTTTCATCTCCAAAATGCAGATAGTCGTAGTTACCAAGCAATTTTCTCTTTTCGTCTAAAACATTCCATTTACCATTCAATTTTAAGAAAAATACTCCGTTACCAAATCTGACCTCATCATATTTTATCGGAAAAACTATTTTCCCTACGTTATCTATAAATCCCCACTTATCGTTTATCTTTGCGGCGAGCAGATTTGGCGAAATGACTTCGAGTTCATCGAATTCGTATAAGATTTTTTCGGAATCAATAAAAATGACTTTTTCATTTTTTCTGAACGCATATATATCTTTATTGAATTTAAGCGGAATTGTCGGTCTATATTTATCTAAATATAAATTATCGGTCAGCTGAACGATCATTTTCCCATTCTTACTGATGATTCCGCTTTTGTTGTCTTTTTTAACTAATGCTACTGAGTTGCCGAAAAGTTCAAACCACGTAAAATCGAGAGATATATCCGTGCCTGAATTTTCTTTCGCCCACCTATTTCGTGTCGCATAATCTACAAGGATACGCCTTCCTTCAGTGTCACACGGAACCCAGTAGCCCGGCTGAGAAAAAATCGGAATGGAGAACAGACCGATAATAAATACAAGTCCTAAGCATCTGCGTATAATAAAAAAAGACATATTCAATCTCAGTATTTACGGAATTTGAAGATTTAGTTGTTAGATACTTAAGCTTGTAAATTAAGTTGTCTGAAGCTATCTGATTTTATTGTATTCCGACAATATGTTGTTTTTCATAAACTGCATCGGAATGATCAAAAACCTCGTCTAGTTCTTTTTCGATGCTTCCGTGTCCGGGCGGAATTGCTTTGATGATCGGCTCAAAGTTTTCAAAGTCGTATAGGTCTGTATCGAGCAGATGCGAACCCGTTACATTTGATAAAGCTGTTATCATCGAATTGCGGATATACGGCACTTCTTTTGATAATTCTTCTACTAATCTTTTAACTCTCGCCCGTTTCAAATTCGGTTGAGAACCGCACAAGTTACAAGGAATTATCGGAAATTCGCGTTCTTTTGCATAAGTTTCAATATCCGCTTCCAAGCAATATGCGAGCGGACGAATGACCGTATTTCTGCCGTCATCGGAACGCAAGATCGGCGGCATTGCTTTTAATTGTCCGACAAAAAAGAAGTTAAGTAAAAATGTGTTGATAACGTCATCGGCGTGATGCCCAAGAGCGATCTTTGTGCACTTTTCTTCGACCGCAACATTGTATAAAATCCCGCGTCTGAGACGTGAACAAAGTGAACAAAATGTCTTACCTGCCGGAACTTTTTCTTTGACGATGGAATATGTATCTTCTTCAACAATGCGATATTCAACGCCGACTTCTTCCAGATAATTCGGCAAAATCTCTTCGGGAAAACCCGGTTGTTTTTGATCTAAATTAACTGCCAGTAATTCAAAATTTACGGGCGAGCGTTTTTTAATATCTATCAGAAGATCAAGCAAAGTATAGCTGTCTTTTCCACCCGAAAGGCAGACCATAATTTTGTCGCCTTCCTCGATCATCGAAAAATCGTAAATCGCTTTGCCCATATTTTTGAGCAGTTTTGTTTTAGTTTTAGTTTCTACGAACAATTTATTCTTATTTCCTCCAAACTTTTGATTTTTACACTTTTAGAATGGATTTACAACCTGCACTAGCTTGACTTGCATCAGAAAAACTTTAGATAATAAAAACTTATTAAATAAATTCAAACCCCTTTTCTAAATTACTAAGGAGTAAAAAGTGTTAAATAAAATCAAATTTATATTGATTGCAATATTCGTGTTTTCATTGTGTAGTGTTGCGATCTCCCAAGACGAAAAAGAACTTGACGGAAAGCGTGTTGTCGGTGAAGTTAGCGTTGCGGCAGTAGATCCACTCTATAAAGAAATACGTTCGATCTCATCGGATTCTCAATCATTTTCGGGCGAATATGTGAGCGTTAATAATCTCGTATTGAAAAAAGATGCCGCAACTTTTACGTTACAAAGTGGAGAAATTTACTTTCTAAAACCTGTCAAAGGCAAGACAACGGGTGCGGTTTTTATCGGCAACGGTGAATTTTTAATGATACCTCCAACTTATGAAGAAAAGCAGCACATTGCAATATTTACAGAGGCACCGGAGATTAAGGACACTTTTTCAGAACTAACATTATTTTTCACTGACGACACTTTGGAGCAGATCAAAAAGTCACCGAATGTTCAGCTAAAAACGAATGGTTCGCAAGCCTCAAATGCTCTTGACAATTATCGTGAAAAAGAAAAAATGATGCGAAAACAGTTTCGTTTCAATATGTCTTCGCGGATTTTATCAGACTTATATGCTCCCGACCGCACAGGTTTCTTTTTAGCTTTTATTAAAGGAAAAAAATTCGACAAATTATTGTATGAAATTGATCCGACCGGAGCGGGTTCGGTTTATCCCGAACAGGTTTCGCTGAGAAGTTATGATTCAGATACAGGTGGAACGTGGGCTGCTTTTCACATGGAAGAAGAATATAGGAAAGGAATGGCGAACAGTTCACAAGATAGAAGAATTTACGACATAACACATCACGATATTGATACAACGATTGATGGCACAAAATTGATCAGTAAAGACGTTTTGACAATCAAAATGCGTGAAGCGAATTCGCGTTTTCTTGCGTTTGATCTTTTTTCATATTTGCGGGTTAGTGCCGTTACGGATGAGGAAGGAAATGCAGTTCCTTTTATTCAGGAAGACAAGGATGAAGATGGAGATTTCGGTGTAATTTTAGATGCCCCGAAACAAGTTGGAAAACCTTTCAAACTAACGGTTAAATATGAAGGATCGAACGCTTTAAAAGAAGCGGGAACGGGAAACTTTATTTTGTTGCCGCGTTCGACCTGGTATCCGAATAATCCTTCAACCGCATTCGGCGACAGAGCAATTTTCGACCTTACGTTTCGCTATTCCAAAAAACTCGTAATGATCGGAACCGGTTCGAGAGTTGGCGAAGTAACGATCGAAGACGATATGAACGTCTCGAAATGGTCGAGTGGAAAAACCGAAATGACCGTTGCCGGATTTAACTACGGCGATTTCAAAGAAAAGATCATTGAAGATAAAGAAAGCGGTTACTTTCTGGAAGTATTCGTTAATAAAGATGTTCCTGATGAAATAAAAGGCATTCAAAGGCAACTTCAAGGTTTATCTCTTGGAAGTGAAATAGAAAGATCAAATACTACGCTCGGCTTTATTTCGACAACCGCAATGGCGGACACCGTTATGGCGGAAGCTCAAAATTCAATGCGTATATATAATAATTTCTTTGGAAAACTGCCATACGAAAGAGTAGCGATGACACAACAACCCGCAGGGAATTTCGGGCAAGCGTGGGGAACATTGGTTTATATGCCATATATCGCTTTTATTAGCCCGCAACAAAGAACGCAACTTCTCGGTCGTGGCGGAAAAAGTAACTTTTGGCGTGAAGTTGCCGCTCACGAAGTCGCTCATCAATGGTGGGGGCATATCGTTGGTTGGAAGAGTTACCGCGATCAATGGATGAGCGAAGGATTTTCGGAATTCTCTACTTCGATCTACATTCAATATGTCAAAAAAGATATGGGCGAATTCATAGAGTTCTGGGAAGGACAACGCGATCAAATCATCAAAGCTACACCGAGAACCAATAACAAAAAACCATTTACAATCGGACCTGTTACACAAGGT
>JBGTHN010000562.1:0-5792 GCA_041746235.1 Pyrinomonadaceae bacterium
TTTCCGCATTTCATCAAATTCACTTTCTTCTTTTTCCAAATAATTATCTACTTCGCTTTGATTAGCTAAATAAAACGTAATCGCACCGTAGATTTCTTCCAAAGTCAGGAGCGAAAATGAGCGTTGGATACTTTCGGGAGATTTTCCGGTTTGAAAAGCATAAACAACTGAATCAAGCGAAATTCTTTTCCCTTTTATCCAATATCCTTTATCTCTTTTTTCGATGTATTCCTTACTCATATTTGAATTTTATAATAAAAAAGACAAAAGAGAAACTAAAATTCCCTTTTGCCTTTTTACTTTTTACTTTTTACTTGATTTATCGTTCTTCGATCGGAACGTATTTCATATCCCAATTACCGACGTATTCGGCACGAGGTCGGATAAGTTTGTTTTCGTCATATTGTTCCAAAATATGTCCTGTCCAACCCGAAATTCTGGAAATAGCGAAAATTGGTGTGTATAGATCGAGTGGAATTCCCATCATATAATAGGTCGAAGCCGAGTAAAAATCTACGTTCGGGTTCATTCCTTTTTTCTCTTTCATCAGGTCTTCCAATTTTTTCGACATTTCAAACCATTTTGTTTCGCCGGTTATTCCGCCCATTTTTTCGGAATATCTGCGAAGCCAGGTCGCACGAGGGTCTTCGGTTTTATAAACAGCGTGTCCGATTCCCATAATTTTTTCTTTGTTGGCAAGTTTTTTCTCAAGCCACGGTTCGACATTTTCAACGCTTCCGATCTCAACTAAAGCCTTCATAACCGCTGTATTCGCTCCGCCGTGAAGCGGTCCGGCAAGTGCGGCGATTCCGCCTGTTACAGCACCATACATATCGGCAAGCGTTCCGGCGATCACACGCGAAGTGAATGTCGAAGCATTAAATCCGTGATCGGCGTGCAATATCAAACAAACGTCAAGCATTTTTGCTTCGCTCGGATCGGGTTTTTCACCACGCATCATATAGAGGAAATTTTCGGCTATGTCCAAATCCATATCGGGATGAACGGGTTCATTGCCATTGCGAATTCTTTCCCATGCGGCGATGATCGTCGGAAATTGTGCGGTCAAGCGAACAGCCGCTTTTTTTGCACTTTCAGTATCAGTTTTCAAACCTTCATCATCATAGAATGCCAATGTTGAAACGCAAGTTCTCAACACATCCATCGGTTGAGCATCGTGCGGAAAATGCTTCATAAAAACGATTACTTCCGACGGGACTTCGTAATTTGCACGAAGCTCTGTTTTCAGCATATCGAGTTCATTTTGTTTTGGAAGTCGTCCGTTCCAAAGTAAAAATACGACTTCTTCAAACGTCGCATTTTCGGCTAGATCGTGAATGTCATAACCTTGATAAATTAAAATACCTTCTTCGCCGTTGACCTTGCTCATTTTTGATTGAGCGGCAACTACGTTACGCAGCCCGCCAGCCGCTGAAGAAGTTGTTGCAGTTGATTCATTACTCATTGTTTTTTTATATACCCTTGTAAAATATTATTTTTTTTGCTTGTCTTGAAGATACCAAAGACACTTAGAAGAAACAAGCGAAAGGGTTTATTTTAGTGTGTAAAAGTAGTAAATTTTACAACTTTACCCAGACTTTTTGACCAACTTTTGCTTTTAGAATCTTTTCAGCCGAATTCTGAAATGCAACCACTTCTAAAAAACCCGCACTTCCAAAAATCATAAACACTTCGTCTTTTCCAGATTCAGCAAAATATTCTCGTAGCTTTTTGATTTTTTTACCATTTATTTCAAGTGTAAATTTTGTAGGCAAATGTTCACTTTTCAGATTTGTTATCAAATTTCCAAAATGGTCAATGTGAATAATTTCCGCTTCGATCGTTTTTTCGTCAATTTGTTTTGGGTTTTGAGTTTTGTAATAGATAAAATCTTTTATCTCATTACCAAATTGATTCGGCTTGATTCCGTTTGAAAGATGTGCCGCAACGGGTGAAAAAATATCGCGTCCGTGAAAAGTTTTGCTGATGGGTTTATTGAAATATTCACTTTGGGTTAGTTCAAAAACTTTAAAATCTCTTGCGACATCGAAAATAAAACTCAATAAGCCATTGTCAGGAGCGATAAAATAATACTTCTCAGTTTCAACCAAAATCGCACGTCTGTTTGAACCAACTCCCGGATCAACAACCACAACAAAAATTGTCTGTTCAGGGAAATCTCTGTAACAAGCACTTAAATTAAATCCGGCGACACGAATATTTTGCGGCGGAATTTCGTGCGTGATGTCAATAATATTTGCATTGCTGTTTATTGACAAAATAACGCCTTTCATCGCACCGACAAAATAATCTTTTGTTCCAAAATCTGTTAGCAGAGCTATATTCATATTTAAACAAAATAATCCACGAATTTGGCTCAAAGTTCAAAGGAGACAAAAAACTTTGCTCAAATTCGTGGATTCAAAAGACGCTATTTTCTCGGCTAATGAATAGCGTTAAAAAATCAGTAATATCGTTAAAAGTGAGAGCTTTTAGCATCAATGATTCTGTCTAAAACACTAAAGGCTCTATGTGATGAAAAAATCAACTATCTAATCTGCGTTTCGTAAGCGGTTTTGATGCGTAATTGCTGACTTTCGGAAAGTTTGATGTATTCGCCGCGTTCGACAACTACCGCTCCGACACCGAAGGCTGCTCCGACTCCTGCACCGACAGCCGCTCCGACCGGTCCGCCAACAATCGCACCGATAACTAAACCCGTTCCGGTTGCCGCTCCAATCTTAATTCCGTCTTCTTTGTACGGTCTTTTACCTTCGACCTGTCCTTCATTATCAACACGCTTCACATTGTCACCTTTAACAGGCAAAACTTCTAAAATAAACGCATTGAAATTGCTCCAACGATTTTCACTAAGAATTATTCGGTCAAATGAAAGAATCAATTCCGCACGACGTTTGATTTTCCCCGGACGGCGATTTTTTGCTATTCTTCCTTCAATAATCGCACCGCTTATTTCATACGGCGATGTTATACGAGCTTTAAAGGCATCGCCTTCACGAACTGTTTTTGTATCAATTTCATCAATCAATTCGATGATTAATTCCGTATCGGCAGGAATAATGATAATTTCGTCGCCGCTCGCAAGCGATCTGACAGGTTCATTTTTGGTTGAAAGTTTCGGAGTTGAATTAGTCTTTGTTCCGGCAGTATTTTGAACAACTTGAGTTGTGTCATCAACAACCTCATTTTCTGAATAATCAGTTGTGTCTTCAATTGTATTATCAACTTTATCCTCAATTGTGTTTTTGGTTGTCGTATTCGGATTGGAAGTAACTTTCGGGTTATTCGAATTATCAACGTCGGATTTGGTTGTTTTCGTAGTGTTTTTGGCAACATTGTTTTCAAGCGGTTCTGAAACTTTTGTTGTCGTTGTTGTTTTCACAGGTTGCTTGGTTGTTTCAACTGTGGTTTTAACATCTATGACACCACGTTTTCCCAAACTTGTCGGTATCGTCGCGTCAAAACTTTGTTTGTCATATCCGGTATCATATCCGGTTTCAAAACCTTGCTGATAACCATCTTTATAATCAACTACTGTCCCGTAATCTTTATTATAGGCTCGGTCGGCTGATTTATACTCGCTATGTCTTGCATAACTTTTCGTTGCATTTTCGATGGCATCGCGGTATCCCGCCATATAACCGTCTGAATATCCGGTTCTATAACCACGTTGTAATGCAATTTTTGAATCTTGGGCGGAAACGCTTTGGATTGCTAAAGTTAGGAAAGAAATAAAAACGAGAGAAAAAATTAGGTTGGTAGCTAAAAAACTTCGTAATAGCTTCATCTGTCCTCCTTATCAAAAAACAAGAAATGTAATGTCATCTATGGTTTATACACTAAAACTTAAAGAATTACAAGAAGAAATTTTCTTCTCATTTTAACTAGTGTTTTTCAAGCCATACATATTGGAACTAAATCCATATATTTTAAGCCTTTAAAACTTTGATTCGATAATTATTTATTAACATTTCTTGGTTTGATTGATTGTTTGATTGTAATAATTATTGGGGAAAGAATTCCGGGAGAATTCAATTTCGTATGATTATAAACTAAAGGCGGCAAATATGCTACAAAAATTTTACCGCCTTTAAATGCAAGAGTTTTCACTATAATTGCTTGAAGGGGATCTTCTTATAAAAACTCTTACAAAGACTGATACGAACTCTGTTTCAAAATGTTCTAAACATTTATAAATATAAGATGAATCGAGGCAGTAAAAGCTATCAAAAATCCGCCGCCTCGATTATTTCCGCATATTATCGTTGAATAAATTTAATCACCTTGGAGGAGCTATTAAACTAAAAACTCTTGCGGAAAAGATACGACATCCTTATAAAGAATGTTCGACTGTTGCGTTGAAACTTCGGCTCTAAATCTCCTGTATATGGATTAAATCCGTTATAGCTGGAACTATCATTGTATCCGACATAAAACGCTTTACCCGGACTTGGAGCATACCCAAGAAGATATTGTCCACTTAAATTTGATGACAAAGTATTGTAATCAACCCGAACTCTGGTAAATAAAAATCTCGAAAATTGATAAGTTGAACGCAAACTGAAAATATTTGAGTCGAACGACACTTTGCCCGTGTCATCACGCACAAGTCGAGATTTGTTGTAACTCAAGGATATTTTTAATGGATCAGTTGGAGCAAGATTGATTCCACCGGCAAAGAAAAATCTGCCGCCCGAACCGGGATCAAGCGACGGTTCAAAAGGCAGTGGAACGTCATTGGTTGGATCATTGTCATTATTTTCCGGAAGATTATTAATTCTTTCAACTTCTACCAAATAATCTGTGTATGCCTGACTTGCACGAGGAAATCTTCTTCCTGCTCCAAAATCAAAATCAAATGTTCCCCAAGTGTAACCCAATTCCGAATAAACCGACCATCTTTTACTTGGAGCGGTTTGAAAAAATCCGCCGATCCATCTTGCATTCGTCTTGCGGGAATCTTCACCGAAAAATGCTCCATCGCGATTGTCGTTTCTGACTAAACCAAATTCTCTTTCATATATGTTTGCCCTTTCAATTCCTCCCCAAAAATTCACGTATGTGTTCTTTTGCAAGTTCAAATTTACGTTACTGTTCCAATTAGTACTTACAAGTTCCCCGTGGGAATTCATACTGTAATTAAAGCCATTAAACCAATTAGCACGAATTATTTTGTTTTTTGGTTTGGATTTTGTGCTTTTACGAAATCCTGCGAAGGCATAATGTATATCGGTTTGTTGTCGCAAACTTACTTCGGCTCGATAATCATTGCTTGTACCACCAACCTCAAATGTATAACCGAATGTATCTGCTGTGTAATCATAATTAGCGAAATATGCCACACCATTTCCCGTTCGATAATTTCTGTATGGATTTCCTAGTCTTTGTTCTCCATTAACAATTCCGCCACCGCAAATTTCACCGTTTCGTTGTGCTTGTGCAGGATTCGCATCCGCATCAAATTCCGGTTCAAAAAAGCACTGCCGTGAATGTGTCGCAAGGGCTTGGAAAGAAAATGTAGTTTTAGGATTTATTTTGAAACGTCCATCAAATCCGGCTGTATAATTTTTATTTTCGGGAAAACTTCTAATAGTTGCCAAAAAACCGACACTGTTTTCTTTACCGACATCCCGCTTTAATCTTAAAATTGCAAACAGAGCATTTTTATTAGCATATTCATCAATAAAAGGTCGTCTTCCCGGATCGTTAAGTTCATTTTCATCATAATTTCCCGGAGCATTATCCGAAGCTAGTAAAAATCCAAACGAATT
>JBGTHN010000563.1:0-4627 GCA_041746235.1 Pyrinomonadaceae bacterium
CTTTCACCAAATACGATTTTAGAGAAACGCTACCGAATTATCCGCTTACTTGCAAAAGGCGGGATGGGTGCGGTTTATGAAGCAGTTGATGAACGATTTGGACAACCGATCGCACTCAAAGAAATCCATTTACTAGCTAAGATATCCAACGAAAAACAAAAAGAGTTGGTATTAAACGCATTCAAAAGTGAAGCCAAAGCACTTGCCAAAGCGATGCACGAATCAATTCCTTATGTTCGAGATTATTTTTCTGAAAATGATGAACAATATTTAGTTATGGAATTAGTTGAAGGCGATGAATTGGCTGAATTGCTCGAAGACAAAAAAGAACCTTTTCCATTGAAAGATGTATTGAATTGGACACACCAACTTTTGGATGTTCTTGACTATTTGCATACTTTAGAACCTCCAATAATTCACCGCGATATTAAACCTTCAAATCTAAAACTAACCTCAAGAGGAAAAATAAAATTGCTGGATTTTGGAATTGCGAAAGTGGTTGAAACCAAAACCAATATAGAAATTGAACAAAAAACTATCGTTGGGGCAACCGAAAATTTTGCTCCGATCGAACAACTTCTGCACGCGATCCAGAAAATGTCTCGTGAGTATTTCCTCTTAAAACACAAAGAAAAAACTGATGTTATTTTAGGACAAAAAACCGATGTGCGTTGTGATATTTATGCAGTCGGGGCGACGATGTATCACCTTTTAACCAATCGTGTGCCAACGGATTCCGCTAAACGAACGATGGAAATTTGGGATGGAAACCTCGATCCGTTGGAACACCCAACTAAAATTAACCCGCAAATTCCGTATGAAATTTCTGAGTATATCTTGAAATCAATGAAAATCGAACGTGAGGATCGGTTTAATTCTGCACTTGAAATGAAAGAGGCTTTGCAGGAAGTTCTCCAAAGTAAAAAACGGATTGAAGAAGAAGCCAAACAAAAAGCTTGGCAAGATGAACAAAATAAACTAAAAGCAGAACGCGAAAAATTAGAAATCGAACGTAACGAATACCTTAAACAGATCGAAGCAGAAAATTTACGTAAAGTGAGGTTAGAAAAAGAAGAACAAGAAAGAAAAATCCAGGAACAAATCTTGTTACAAACAGAAATCGAACGTCAGAATAAATTAGCGGAAATTGAAAGACTTAATAAATTGGCTGAGATCGAAAGAGAAAAGATCCAGAACACTTTGCCTTCGCCAACAGAGCCACTAATTACGCAACCGTCTGACAAAATTTCTTCAGATGACAGAACACCAACTGATTTCACGCTTACAAATACTGATATTTCAATAATTGACACATCTACAGGTGGTTTAACGGAACCAATTATTGATGATAAATTTACAGATAATCAAAAAAAATCCAAGATTGCATTTGGAGCCATCAGACCGACACAACCGGATTCATTTACATCTCAGAATGAAGAGTTTGCCGAAGCGACTTCAAATAATCGTAAATACATTTTAGCGTTACCGATCATCGGAATCTTATCCATATTTGTATTCGGCGGCGGACTTTTGGGCATCATTACGTTAATGAATTCGGCTAATACTCCAACTAACACTAACGCAACGATCCAAAGCACAAACACAATATCCGAGACGGTTGAAGAAAATATAAATACATCTGAAAACAATACGGAAGCCAACACGGAAACAACTCCAAATACGACTGTTACTGATAATTTGGAAAAGAAAGAAACTCCGAGACCAAGTGAACCGGCTTCTCAACCGACAAGCAAACCCGTTGATCAACAAACACAAAGACCTGTTAGAACGCAAACTCCAAGAGTTGAATCAACAAGGCAAAATGTTCCTAAAAAATCGCCGACACCGACACCATCGGCAACAAAAGATCCAAGTTGTTCCTATACAAATAGCTGTTAAAGATTTATTGTAGTTTTTTTTAGAGTAAGATATTATCAAAGAAAATTTCACAAAAAAGGAATTCTGTCATGATAAATTTGTATCATTTATTTTGTCTATCGATCAGAAGTATAATCATTTTAAGTTTATTAACTTTGGTTGGATTTCAACAAACTACGAACGCTCAACAAACAAAGTTAAGTTATGCAGAAATAATTACAGCATTAAATTCTAAAGTTCCAAATTCAGTTTTCAGAAACAAATCGGAGATTATCAATTTTTTAATCAACGACATAAGAAAACGTAAGATTGACAAGCCTTTAACCAAAGATATTGAAGAACTTTTAAGAATGTCCGGGGCAACAAACAACCTTATTCAAGTTATCAAAGAAAACTCGCCTGACTTAATTGATGAAAAAGCAAAAGATACAACTTCGGATGCCGGTTTTTATATAAAACGGGCTGATGAAGCGGTAAGTTATGGAAAATATGATTATGCTATTTCCGATTACACACTGGCAATCCAAATTGATAAAAAGAACATTGAGTATATTTTCAAACGCGGCATCACCTATCATTATAAAGGTCTAATTGATCTTGCTATTAAAGATTATGAAACGATCATATCTATAAATCCTTCATCAGCATCATTAGATATTATGAAATGTCTGTTATTCGACAGCGGCAAAGATTCTCTTGATGCAGGACTTAGTAGTTGTAATAGCGTAGTTAAAACCATTCCGAACTTCAGTCTGCCTTATTACAAGTTGGGAATTATTTATTCGACTCAAGAAAAAAATGATGAAGCCATCACTTATTACAGTAAAGCCTTGGAACTAAATAAATATTTTACTCAAGCTTACGGTAATCGTGGAACTTTGTATTTAAATATAAGCGACTATAGCCGTGCATTAAGTGATTTTAATAAAGCAATCGAACTCTTACCTGAAGAAGCCCGTTATTTTGTTTCACGGGGAAATGTGTATTCTGAACAAAAGAATAACGCGAAGGCTTTAGAAGAATATAATAAAGCAATTAATCTTAATCCAAGATATGCTTATGCTTACACACAGCGTGGCAGAACTTATGTTGATGATAAAAAATTCGACTTGGCGATCGAAGATTTGAATAAAGCAATTGAATTGGATCGCACCAATGACTTTATTTACGTCAATCGGGCGATCGCTTATCGTGAGAAAGGAAATACCGACCAGGCGTTAATAGATTGCACAAAAGCCATCGAACTTAATCCTTCATCTTCATTTGCATACTTTCACCGTGGTTATGTTTATGGATTAAAAAATAAACATGATGAAGCGATCAGTGATTATACTAAAACCATAGAATTAAATCCGAAAGACTATTTCGCATACAATAATCGCGGTGCTAGTTATGAAAACAAAAAAGATTATCAACGTGCCATCCGTGATTTCGGTAAAGCTCTGGAACTCAATCCCGATTTTGAAGTGGCAAAGAAAAATTTGGAAAGAGTTAGGAAATTAAAATAATGAAAATAATTTATAAACAGTTTTTTGGAATCATCAAATTTACTTTAATTTTCGGATCATTAGTTTTTGTATCGCATACACAAATTGTAAATGCACAAAACAAACCGATAACTTTCCCTGCGATCATTACTGCACTAAATTCAAATGTTCCCAATCCGACTTTTAGAAACAAGACTGAAGTGATTGAGTTTTTAATAACCAATATTAAAGAACAGAAAGTTGCACAACCATTGACCAATGATATTGAAGGACTTTTGCGGCAATCGGGTGCAACCGATCTTTTGATTCAAACGATCAAAGAAAATGTTGTTTGCAATGATACTGAATCAGTTGCCGAACTCTACAATAAACACGATAACAATTATCAAGGCACACTTGAGGAAAAAACTATCGCTCTTGATGCGGCTAGAAAGTTCGTAGAAAGATTTGCAGCCTGTGATAATCAAAAATCCAGACTTGATGAACTAAAAACATCAATCCCAAAACTTGAAGCAGAAATCCCCGAACCGATTTTGATTGATGAATTCGGCAATATAGCTCAAGGTGACACAAAATCCCGTTTAGATAATTTTTACAACCAATTGCAAAACAATCCGTCCGCTACCGGATATATCATTATCTACGGTTCAGCCAAAACGATTGCGAAAAAAGAAAAGTTCATTAATCAACATATCTCTTTACGGGGATTTCCAAGGGACCGAATAGTTATTGTCAATGGCGGCATCAGAGAAGATGTATTTATTCAATTCTGGATAGTTCCTGCCGGAGCAACTCCTCCAAGCATATTGAAATAGAGACAAATAAAAAAGATGGGAGTGTTTCTAATGGTATTCAAGCATTTATATAGAAATTTGGCTTTCCGACAAATACGAAAAGCGAATCTTTTTGTGTTCGGGACGCTAAACATTTTAATTTTGTTTATATTGTTCGGTTTTTCAACAAATATTTCTGCCCAAAACGAACCAATAACATATCCTGCAATTATTACCGCTTTAAATAGCAAAGTTCCGAATTCCGTTTTTCAAACTAAAAATGATGTCATCAACTTTTTGATAGCCGATATAAAAAAACGAAAAGTTGATAAACCCCTGACCGCTGACCGTGAAGAAGATTTAAGGCAATCCGGTGCAACCGATATTTTAATTCAAACGATAAAAGAGAATTACTTTTGTGATGACCGAGCAACTATTGATGAGCTTTTTCAGCAGTTTAAAGTCAAACATCAAGGAACGATAACAGAA
>JBGTHN010000564.1:0-6439 GCA_041746235.1 Pyrinomonadaceae bacterium
ATCACAAAGCGTATCAAGAAGGTTTTACTGTAAGAATCCGAAAAGAAGACAATACTGTAAATGTCCAACATTTTACATTGGAAGATGGTGCAGTATTGCTCGAACCTGATGTGAGAGAGTATTTTTCTAATTCCGAAAGTGTAAATAAAGCATTGCGTTCATTGATTGACTTAATCCCATCGAAACGAGAATCAAGATAATTTAAGCAGTTGCCAAAGTCGGACTGTTCGGACGGAAAAACCAAAGTGTCCAAAATATTGAAAAGAATGCAACAGCAATAATTCCAAACATTAAACCTGACGGTTCATAGATTCCGCTGAAGATCAAAACGGCAAATGTCGTTACAGGAATTCGCATAAGTTCCGAAGTCGAAAGCCATTTTTTTGCTTCGAGAATTCCGCCCCAATTTATTATTTGCCACCACAAAAGAAACGAGCCGATCCATTTTGCGGAAATGCTCCAACCGTAGAGATTTGAGATAACGCCCATCATCAAAAGGATTCCTAGAACGACTTGCAGAATTAAATAAGGTTTCGCATTTGCGAACATCGGCGGACGAAAACGAACTTGATTCTCGGTCGTGATCTCGATGAATTCTTTTTCGGGAAGTCCACGCGGTCGCCAACCCGCAGGCATAAACCAAACACGAATCTTATCCCACCAAAACGGAGTTTCTCTCGCGTAATTCCAAAGGATTTTATAAAAATGAAAGTTGATTGAGATCGGATTCCACGATTTTGGATGATCGTAAATTCCGTAAACGACCTTTTCCTGCTCTTCTGCAAACGAGCCGAAAACTCTGTCCCAAATAATTAAAAATTCGCCAAAATTTTTGTCGAGATAGGGAACATTTACACCGTGATGAACTCTGTGATGCGAGGGCGTTGTAAAAATAAGTTCGATCGGTCGCCAGAGTTTCGGGATAAATTCGGTGTGATGCAGGAATGCGATAAATAGATGAATTCCGACAGTTGCATAAATTGCGAGCGGCGAAAAACCAACGATGACAAGAACCCAAAAGAACAAAAATGAAGTTAGGCGTTGCGTTACGCTTGCCCGCAATGCGACGAAAAAATTCATTTCTTCCGCCGAATGATGAGGCGAATGTGCCGCCCACAAAATGTTTATCGAATGTCCCCAGCGATGAACCCAATAAAACACAAAATCCACGCCGAGTAAAAGTAGAATCGCTGTGAGCCAATTTATTTCAATCGTGAAAAGTCGGAAATTTTCATACAAATATCCATAAACAACATAAACACCCGCCGCCACCAAAACATTCATGGTTTGATTACCGAGAGCCGTTCCGAAATTTGCAACCGCTTCATTAAAAGAGATGTAATCTTTTTTGTAATACCAGCAAAAGAATATCTCTAAGCCAATAAATATAAGTGCGATCGGAGTTATAAAAGCATAGACATTTGTTTCTTGCATAATCTTTTTTACAAAAATATATCAAAAAAGTTTAAAAACAGACAACAAAAAAAGAGACATTCGTTAAGAATATCTCTTTTTATCTAAAATACACCCGGCACGACTCGAACGTGCGACCCCCTGCTTAGAAGGCAGGTGCTCTATCCGGCTGAGCTACGGGTGCCTAACGGAAAAGCAATGAAAATGTTAGCGATTGAGAGGATTTAAGTCAACTCATTAAACAACATAAAACCGAGTAACACCAAAATTCCCAAAACTACGGGCAATAATCCATATACGACTGTCGCAAAATTATCGCTTTTATATGAGATCTTGGGTAATTTATTAAAATCTATCATTTATCAAACTCCTTTTAACTTAGATATTTCTTCAACCATTCTGTCGAAAGCCTGTTTTTCATCCATCTCGCTCGTATCAATTACAACTGCATCGCTCGCTGTCCGCAAAGGTGAATCTTCCCGATTCATATCGCGTTCGTCACGCTTGTTTATTTCCGCAAGTGTCGCTTCATAGCTTACCGCAAAACCTTTTTCCATGTCTTCTTCATAACGTCTTTTCGCACGGGCTTCAGGATTTGCAGTCAAGAAAAATTTTATATCAGCATTCGGAAAAACTACCGTTCCAATATCGCGTCCATCCAAAACTGCACCTTTTGAAGCGAGATTGCCCAATTCTCTTTGTTTTTCAACGAGGATTCGTCTCACTTCGGAAATTGTCGAAACTTTCGATGCTAATTGTCCGATCTCATTCGTGCGAATTTCGCTCGTTATATCTTCACCGTTCAATTTCACGGATAATTTATTAGGTTCGCCGATCAATTCGATGTCAGAATGTTCGGCAATTTTTATTATTTCTGCCGTGTTTTCTGTATCAATTGCCGATTTCAAAACAGCTAACCCGACGGCACGATACATCGCTCCCGTGTCGAGATACAACAAATTAAACTTTTTCGCTAATAATTTTCCGAGCGTAGATTTTCCCGCTCCCGAAGGTCCGTCAATCGCAATAATCATCGGGTTGTATTTTATTTGATTTCTGAGATTCTGTCTAAATCAATAAGCAGTTCTAGTTTTTTGCCGTCTTCACAAGTTTCGTTTTTGAAATTTAGATGATATTCATCAATCGGATGAAACGACTTTCGTTGCCCATTTGCTAACATTTTCAAGCGAATTTGGTTTGAGTTTGATTTTTACGCAACGGGTTTTGTAGTTCATGGTAATTAAGTATTTTCTGGAGTATTTATATCTAAATTCCAATAATTTTTATAATTTTCATTTTGTTTACAAAAATATTTGGTTTTCGTATCAGATTTTATATCGCCATATTTGAGAGATGTTAGAAAGTTTATAATCTTTTTTTCCGTTTCTAAATCAAACTTTTTTTCAGTTTCAAAGTTGATGACATATCTATTTACATTCCCATTTATGTTTAGGGTTTTCAATGAAATCGTAAATAAGAAAGTAGGAGAGTTTGAACTAAACAAATTCCACTTAGATTCAACTACAAAATCAGGAGGTTCAAGGCTTTTCTTTTTGATATTTTCAAAGAATCTTTCAAAGTATATTCTGCTTTGATCTTTCCAATCAGTTTCCAATTCAGGAAAATACTCTTTTCGCAGTCGAACAATAATTTTTTCAGGATTAAAGCTTAAACCATTGCTTTTCCAATAACTTATGTAAGACTCAATTCTCATATAAGATTATAATATCTTGTGTAAAACTTCGAGTGTTTTCTTAATATCATCGCTCGAAACATCATAATGCGTAACCATACGAATTTGTTTGCCGAACGGAATCGCTAAAATGTTTTCGTCCTTTAATTTTTCGCAGATCTCGTTTGAAGAAAGTTTCGCTTCCGACACATCAAAGATCACGATATTTGTCTGAACGGTTTCGAGGTTGATCTTGACACCTTTCAAATTCGCCAAACCTTCCGCCAGACGTTTTGCATTTTCGTGATCTGTGGCAATCTTCGGCGGAGATTCTTCCAACGCAACAAGTCCCGCCGCCGCTAAAATTCCGACTTGTCGCATTCCGCCGCCAAAACGCTTTCGCCAGACTCTCGCTTTATCAATAAAATCTTTCGTTCCAAGAAGTATCGAACCAACCGGAGCACCTAAACCTTTTGATAAACAAAACTGCACCGAATCCACACTTCTCGATAATTCCGCAACGCTCTGTTTTGTCGCCGCCGAAGCGTTAAAAATTCTTGCACCGTCAAGGTGAACGGGAATTTCAAGTTCGTGTGCGTTTGCACAGAGTTCGTCGCAATGTTCGGCATACATCACACTTCCGCCGCCGAAATTATGCGTGTTTTCGAGGCAGATCAAACCCGTCGGACAAGCATAATACGGCTGATTTTTATGCACCGCCGATTCGATCTCCGACCAATCGAGAATCCCACTTTGCTTCGCAGCTTTGACCGAACGAATCGTTACTCCGGACATCACAGCGGGCGTGCCCATTTCCCAATTATAAATATGCCCGCGTTCTTCGACGATAATTTCATCGCCCGGTTTTGTATGCAGTTTGACGGCAACCTGATTTCCCATCGAACCCGTCGGCATAAAGATCGCCGCTTCCTTGCCAAATATTTCGGCAGATTTTTCCTGCAAACGCAAAACGGTCGGGTCTTCTGCGTAAACATCGTCGCCAACTTCCGCTTCCGCCATCGCTTTCCGCATCGCTGGAGTCGGTTTTGTAACTGTGTCGCTTCTTAGATCAATCATTAAGTTCATTTTGCACAAAAAAAGAGATTTTGGAAAATGTTCAGATCAAGAAAACCGAATACATCTTGAAATGAATTTATTTAACTCGGTTCGATGTTCAAATAAAATAAGTTTGAGCAATCGAAGTCTATCATCAGACAACTTGAATTGAATAAAATACTTTATTACTATTTGCAAATCGAAATAAAGTTGAAATTAAAAGGAGTCTCGGGTAATGAATGTTGAAGCGAATCCGTCTAAATTAAAGATTGCAATTTCGCCACGTCTGGTTGCGGCATTTTCTTATATAATTCCGGCACTCGGCGTTGCGTTGAGTTCGGTTTTTTTGATGAGGGTTTTTCAAGCATTGAAATATGCCGAAAATGTCGGAATTGAAACGGTATTTAATGCGTTGGCAGAGTCAACTATTCCGGCACTCGTTTCACTTTATTTAGGAGCTGTTTGCGGATTTATCGTGATTATTGTTCTGGTAATTCGAATGTTGATGCAGACAGAAACTGCCTCGCCTCCCGTTTGGTTTTTTGTTCTTTGCGGATTTCTCTTTTTAGTTCCGGTCGGATCATTTTTTGAAGCCGAGTCTTTAATTATTGAACTTATGATTGCTCCTTCTGCTTCAACAGGTATCGCGGATATTGCATCGAATATTTACTTGTTTTCAATTCTGAGCATAGTTTCGGCTTTGTTCGTGTGCCTTGTTCTACTCGTGATGTCCGTCATTCCGTTTTCAGTTCGTTCAAAACCGAAATGGAGTTCGTTGATCGCCGCGATATTTATTGAAATTTTAATAATCGCCGCCGTCGTTGCATTTCAGTTAAGATTTTTATGGTTATACAAAGCAGGAGTTTATGAAGGAGTTTAAGAAATCTATGAAAACATTGAATCAAAATTTATCCGCTTCAAACCGTTCGGGTTTTATAAATCATTTCGTTATTTATTTCGGTATAGCAATTTTATTGCTGAACGCTTCGGCTTGCAGTTCGGTCAGACTGCAACTCAACCAATTTGCCGATGATAAAAGGTCAAACTTGCCCCAAAATATGGAATCCGCCCAAGAAGATATTGATATAGCCAAAGAAGCTTCTTGTGTTATTTCCGTTGATGAAGACGGAAAATTCTTTATTGGAAAAGAGCAGATTTCCGAAGCCGGACTCACTGAAAAAATTGTTAAGAAAATGGAGGATAAAACGCCGGATAAACGCATCGTTTATATCGAAAGTGCAGTTGGTGTTTCCTATCAAACCATTGTCAAATTATTTGACTTGATTCGGAAAGCCGATATAGACAAAGCCGGATTGGTGGCTTTTAAGGAAAATTTTGATAAACCCGGCATAAAGCCGAGCCGATTTGAAGTTAAACTGCCTGCCGAACCGAAAACTGAAGACTCCGAAATTGTAAAACCAAATCCGCTGACTTTGGTCGTTTCGATTGATAAAACAGGGACATTGAATTTAAATAGTGAACCAACGGGCAATGTCAGCGATACAAATAATTTGACAAACAAATTGACCGAAATTTTCAAAGACAGAGAAAATAACGGAGTTTTTCGTGAAGGCACTAATGAGGTAGAAAAAACGGTTTTTGTTAAGGCTTCACAAAGCATAAAATACGGCGACTTTGTCAAAGTAGTTGATGCCTTAAAACTCGCCAGTTCACAACCGATTGGAATACAAATAGATGATTTGCCTGACTAGAAAAAATGGTAAAAGGTTAAATTTCTTTTCTAACTTCCGCTTCCGCCATTGCTTTTCGCATTGGCGGAGTTGGTTTTGTAACTGTGTCATTTCTTAAATCAATCATCTATTATTAACATCAATCTCAAAAATATAAAGAAGAATTGAATTGCAAAAAACACAATCCAAATAATCAAAGAAGTCAACCAATATTTTTTCGCTTGTTTATAGTCTTCATCATTTGTTTCAATTCTACTGTATCTGATTACCCAATATATCAATATAAATGGCAATGCAACTAATATTATCAAATGTCCTATACTAGCAATAATTCCCAAAAAAGGGATAAACCCTACGAAAAAAAATGTTGCTAATGCTCCGGCAAGAATTCGCAAGTTACTAGCGGCATTATAAGCTTTATTGACTTCTTCTTGATTTGTAGCCGCCATAGAAACAATTTGATCATCAAGTGGTATTAAACAAAATTTACAAGAATTCATCAAATTATTAATAAATTGTTGACAGTTTGGGCATTGAAAAGTTTTTATATCTGACATAAATTTATCCTCACATTTAGTTTTAATAAAACCGTATATCTAAAGTATTT
>JBGTHN010000565.1:0-2673 GCA_041746235.1 Pyrinomonadaceae bacterium
TTTCATCTTCGCCATCGGGTTCTTCATTTTCATCATCATCTTTAACGTGAAAACCGTGTCCACTGTAATAAAAAACAACGGATGCACCTTTATTTTTGCTGACTTTTTCAATTAGTTCCATAAAAGCGGTTTCGATTCCTTTCTTTGTTGCTTGTTTTGAACAAAGCGTCTGAACAGGAGAATCTTTTGATTGTTTGCCGCAAGGAAATTCCTCATTCGGCTTACCAATTTGGTTTTCAACAAAACCAAATTCCTTGGATGTTAACAATCCTTTTATCATTTCGACATCGTGATGCGTTCCGCTTAAATCATTAACTTGTCCGATGTAATCATTTATTCCAATCAACAAAGCAAATTTTGCAGTAGTTGAGGTTGGTTTTTCATCTTTGGTATCCTGAGCCGTTATGTAATTTGGGAAAGGCAGTAAAAACATTGAATAGACCGTCAGTAAGCCTATTAATTTATTTATCGTTTTCATAATATCTTCTCTCCATTGCAGATTTCTTTTGTTGATAAAACGGATAGCCTTGAGATTATTAGGCTATCCGCTAGATTTATTGAAAATTATTGAACCATTTTGAAATAGACATACTCATTTGGACCACAGGAATAATCTCTCGGTCCCCAATAGAGATAACTTCCATCGTCAAAGTCGGCACGAGCATAAACCTTGACGCGACCCGGAACGGCATAAGTATAAGATTCGTCATATCCGCCAATCGTGCCGTGATATTCGCCGTCAATATAGATTTTGACTATCCATTGAGTCCAATTATCCAACTGAACTTCGCACGGAGCACCTTTTGCTGTGCCACCTTTGCTGGCGGGTGGTTGGGCTTTGCTGTCTTTGCTGTTGGTGATTTTATCATTATTGATATTCGGGTCTTTCGCATTACCTTTAGAAGTTGCACCTTCTCTGGCTTTTTGTTCTTGCTCTTGTCCTTCTTGGGCAAAGGTGTCTGTTGTAAAGCTCGGTGCACATACAAAAATTAAAACCATTAGGCTCGTTAACATTAAAAGTTTTTTCATAACTATAATTTTTCTCCTTTATTTGTTTTTTTGTAATAACAGATAAGTCTTTATTATCTGTTTATTATTTAGTGATTAAAATAAAGATAGATCAGAGATTTGTATCCCACATTTAGAATCACAAACCATCTATCTTTTCCTTCTGTTGCGTGTTGCTGGTTTAGTTGAACTCGGCGTTGCAATAAGTGCCGCCGCCGCATTCAACATTCCGTTTCCCCAAGTGGGATTTGGGATTGCTCCGATATTGCCGTCTTTTTTGGCGGTTTTCGTCAGAATCCCTCTAATTTGTTCGGCATCAAGACTTTTGTTTTTTTGTAACATCAAGGCAATTACGCCCGCCGTAAATGGTGCGGAAGCACTTGTTCCATCCCAAGAAATATATTTTTGGTTGGATGTAACATAATACTCACCCTTGTCTCCCATATTTCTGCCGCCGCAACTTGGACTTTTTAATCCAGCGTCTTTTGAAAGCGGTGAAATTGTGTAAGAAGCCGGAGAAACAATGTCGGGTTTAACGACTTTGTCATTTTGTCGGACACCACCCGGACTCGAATAATCCGAAATGTCTCCGATAGGTAAATTAAGTGCTGTTAGTGAATTTAAATTATTTGTCCAACTATTACGGAAATTATATGCACCGACCGTAATTACATTTGAAGCATTGCCGGGCGTTCCGACCATTCCCGATTTTGTCGTTCCCATTCCAAATTCCGCTTCTCTATTAAATGGTGCATAAAAGTCAAAACTACCGTTGGAAACATTTGCAGAAGTTCCGAAAGCCCATAAATTATAAGTTCCGAGCGGTAAATTCAAAACCAGAGAGTCTTTGACAGTTCCGAGTTTAGATGAATTGAGAATATTTGTTGCATATCGGTCAAACCATTGCGGTTTGGAAAAAGCATCAGGCAAAAAATATTTTATCTCGCCGTTTATTTTAGTAATATAAAAAACGATCGGATTGCCGTTATTGTCAACAAAATCGGCAGTAGTTTTGGATTCAACCGCGATTCCCCAATCATCCTTTGCATCAAAATATCCGAGAACGAGCGAACCTTGTCCTTTTTCTTCTTCCGAAAAAATATTTAAACTGACCGGACTGCTGAATTCGTCGCCTTGTTGCGATTTTTTACCAAAACGTCCGTCAGCGTGCATACTATATTGACCTTCGTTACCAGCCGAAACGGTAAACACCACACCCGGAATTCCTTTTCCCGACAGAATATTTAAGAATTGTTCTTCTACTTCAGTTCCATCATGTGAAGAAAAATGTCCGCCGAAACTCTGGTTGATAACAATTGGTTTTTTCAGATTTTCAGCAGTTTGAACCATCCACGCTGCTCCATAAATATATGCTCCGCTAATACCTCGGCAATCTCCTGCTTTGACAATTATCAGGTCTGCTTCGGGAGCAATTCCGGCATATTCACCGTTTGAAGCCCGACCGTTTCCGGCGGCTGTTCCGGCAGCGGCTGTTCCGTGTCCAAAATTATCTTTCGTATTAACAACACCTTGATTTTTTAGTGCCGAATTAATTTGATCATTTGTATAAATAGTTCCCATAAGCGGATCACCATTCGGGTCTAATTTCGGTGGCGAAATACCTATTTTTCCGTTGGATGCCCGAAATGAGTTATCGAATAGATC
>JBGTHN010000566.1:0-5849 GCA_041746235.1 Pyrinomonadaceae bacterium
GCTTCATCTTTTCCGCCCCAATATGAAAATCCACCGCTTGCAACTTGATAACCCAGAAGTCTTTCGTAACCTTTTTGCAAGAATTTTTGGGCGATTGAGCGAAGTTTGTTTTCCTTCGGTGTAAATTTTAAGATCATCAGATTTGGATAAGTTGAAGAAATCGTCTGTTCGCCGCAACCGTAAGGTCTTTGCAATAAACCTTCGACAGATTCGGCAACGTGTGCAAGCAAATTCGGATAAATTTTAACTTCTGCCGTTGGAGTATTCGGCAGAGCATTTGCGGGAAAATCAACATTAAATTCTCCATTTGTGCGGAAGAGTTTTGATTCGGTTTTAACTATTTCCTGACCGTTCGGACGAACCGTAACGCCCTTTTCAATCGCGTCGGAATCCGTTTCAGCAATTGCCGTAACTTTTTGTTTTCCGTCTTTGATAAATTTATCCGCCTTGAATCCAAAGACAGCATTTTCCGATTGACCTGATGCAACTTGAATTTGTTTTTTCTCGGTATCTAGAAAAGAAAACCAATCCGATTTCGACATCGTTACATCAACTTTTTGTTTTGATGCGGTGTAATTTCTAACCTGTGTCGGCAGATATATCTCATCGCCTTCGGTTAAAAACTTCGGCGGTTCGAGATCAACAAAAAATGGTTGAAATGCCACAACTTCTTTTTCCACAACGCCGATCTTTCCGTTTTTGGTTGAAGCAATTGTGTAAAGTTTCCAAGTCGTGATGCTGTCCGCCATCTTGAATTTGAGTTCCGCTTTTCCGTTTTTGTCGGTAATAATTTCGGGCGACCAAAGAAGTGTTTCGGGAAAATATTCACGCAAGCGAGGCGTAGATTTTTCTGAAAATGGAGTTAATTTTCCATATTCATCTTTAATAAATTTTTTGCCATCAATAACAAAAACATTTTCCGACCCGCTCGCACCGTCAATTTGAATGCCGGGTTGTAATTTAAGTAAAGAACTGACTGCTGTTCCTTTTGGCAAATCACCAATAGAGGCATCTGTAGAATTCACGACTGATTCAATATTGTTACTTGTAACATCAACTTCAACTGTAGCTCCTGCCGGTGATAAAGTAAAATTTATTTCTATCGTATTATTTGCAGTAACAGGCACACCTGACCGAACCGTATTGCTAAATCCACTTGCTTCTGCCATTACCTCATAATTTCCAGCCGCAAGGTTTGCAATCAAATATTTGCCTTCGTCATTAGTCGTAACGGTGCGGATTTGTTTGGATTCTTCATTTGTCGCAGAAATTGTTGCACCGGGAATTGATGCACCTGTTGAATCAGTAACTGTCCCATTTATTGCACCTGTTACTTTTGTGAAAACTATTTTTTTGTTTACGGCTTTTGGTTTTTCATCGTCTTTCATCTGTTCGGAAATCACGATTAGAAATTGTGCGAGGGTAAAATCTTTATAAGTACCTTCGTGTCCGTCTTCGCCTTTGCTTCGCAGAGTAAATTGCACAACTTCTTGTGTTACGGGCGTAATTTTTGTGCGTTGAGTTACTGTTTCTTCGCCGTATTTGGTTACATTTTCAACTTCAACTTTATCTGTAAAACGAGAAAATTGTTGTTTGGTCAAATAAATTTCTTGACCGTAACCATCTTTAATCTGTTCGAATTCAATCCCATTTTTCGACAGAATTTTTGTAAATTCTTCTTCTGTCTGCGGTCTTTCTTTTGATTCCTGCAAAATTTTGCTTATTTTCGTTTCGATCCCCACAAAATAATCAATTAAATTTGTCCAAACATCAAAATCATCTCCACGCCAGTAATATTCTTCCTTAACTCCGTCTTTGCCAACGCTGTGAATTCTGATTAAATAATTTCGCTGATTAACTTCAAAATGTATTTGATACGGACGACCAAACCAGTCTTTTAATTCCGAAATTCCGAGTTCCTGCAAAAGCGTATATTCATCGCGTATAAATCCTCCTGTTCGTTTGTGATAGTTCTTAACTGCTGTGTCTATTGTGTTTCCTGTTCGTGTAAAATAATTAAAACTTGAACTTGAAACGATAAAATCATCCTTTGTGCCGAATTTTTTATCTGCTCCCGAAGTTGATATTGTGAACAGATTTTGAGATTTTTCAGTATTAAATGTCGCCCGATATTTTTGTTCCCAAGGATCACGCAACACATCAAAATTGAGATTGTTTTCGCTCAAGATTTTTGTTAAAGATGCTTCGTCTGTCGGGTGTTCAAAGTTTTTCTTTTCGTAGGTTTCTTTCAGAACTTTTTCAATCGGTTCAAATTGTTTTTTGAAAAAATCCGCATAGACGGATTTTGCGTCTGTTTCGTAATTACGGCTGTGAAAAATGTTCGGATTATAATAGCTGTCGTAGAGCATAACTTCCGCAACAAGTTGTAATTCGTCGGAAATCGGTTTGGTTAAATCCAATTCGTTCAAGTCTTTGATATTTACTCCGCCGAAAGATTCTCCGTAACCTAACCAACCCGAAAAATCCTTGAACACTCCGCCAAATTCGCTGTCGGTTCTCGCCCGTTCTTCAACCGCTTTATCAAAAACAACAACTCCCAAAGCACTTTCAATCGCATTTCCAAACGTATCTAAAACGCTGAAATTGATGGTTGCTTCTTCGCTCGGTTTGTATGTTTCTTTGTCAAATTTTGCATCAAGTTGAAGGTTTTGCGGGGCGGGGAAAATTATTCCTCGTGAAGTGCGAATCATTTTATCATCATCTTCCGCATCTTCGATAAAAGCGGCAATTTTTAGTTCGCCCTGAAAATTTTCCTGATACGGAATTTTTAGGTCAGCTTTGCCTTTTTTAAGATTCACGAAATACGAATCAATCACCGACCAACCTTTGACGACATCAACATAAACCAGACCTGTTTGCAGACTTGAATTAATCTTAATTTTTACACTTTCGCCCGGTTTGTAAATCGCTCTTTCGGTTTGAATCTGCACTTTTTCATCATCATCGAATTCAATATCATTGCCATAATAACCATCTTCACCTCCAAAAGTTCCTTTGTTGCCCTTATTGTCATCGGCAATAACTTTTATTTCCAACTCATCATAATCCTCATCTTCAAATTCGGGACGCATAAAACCTAATTTCCCTGCACCGTAAGAATTTGTTTTGATTTTCTGAATCGTTTTGAATTTATCATCTGTGTCGTCATCTCTTCCGATTAATTCAACATCGCAAACTGCGGGTGTTCCGTCTGCATAAAATGTGGAAACATAAGCATTGATGGGTAATTTGGGATTTAGATTATAGGGTTCGCCAATAAAATATACGTGAATCGGTTCTTTTGTAACACGCACATCAAAACGTCTCTGTTCGGTTTTGTTGGTCGTTAAATCTGTAAAATATGCGGTGAAATGCAGGTCTTCAAATTTACGGTAATCATTGTCTTTTAAATCTTCGTGAGTTTCATTTAAATCAAATTTCGCCGTAAACTTTCCTTCCGAATCGGCTTCGCCTTCGCGGACTTGTCCTTCGTCAATATCATATTTTTGCTGTTTCCAATTCCATTCACGGCTTTTTTCCTGAACAACCCGCACCTTGCCTTTTGTAACGGGTTTGCCGAAAAGATAATCTGCCCGAACTTCGACTTCCGCCTGTTTTTCATTTGGCAAATAGAAGGTTTTATCGGGCTTTGGTTTAACCGCAAAATTCGGCAAATCGTAGCGTGAAACTTTTATTTGTTGATAACCGAGAAAATCTCCATCGGTAGTTTTTACGCGAATTGAATAATTTCCGAGTTTTGCGTTTTCGGGGATTTTCCAGGAAATCGAAGCGATGCCGAAATCGGAAGTTTTCACGATTTCACGATAAAGCAATGTTTCATCCTCATCCTCAATTTTGAATTCAACTTCCGTTTCCGACACAACAACTTGTGCTTCAATACCTTTCAACAGAATGCCCCGAACTTTTAAGTCTTGCTCCGGCTGATAGATCGGTTTATCTGTCAACATCAAAAACTTTGAATCTCCGCTCGAAGTGTTTAAGTCCTCTGTTGCTTCACGAATAAGACCATTTTTCTTTCCAACAATTTTCAGTTCGCCATCATCATCAAAGTTTGCTTCGGTTGGAATCCGAAAATCTAAAACAACAAAACCATCACTATCAGTTTTACCGTTTGCATCAAGAATCAACTCTTTTTCATCTTCGCCCTTCAAATCTAATTTTAATTTTGCGTTTATTATTACTCCTTCAATCGCATTGTGATTGAGAGGATTTATTGCCCTGATGCGACTTCGATAATTCATCCCTGAAAACAAACTATCAGTTGCAATAACGCGAAGCTCAAAATTATCTCTGACGAGTTCGGAAAGCGAGACGATTTCCGATTTGCCGCCAATCTTATAGCGTAAACGATACCAAATAAGTTCATCTTCAACCGATAGCGAAATATTATCGAGAGGTAATGAAAACTTGTAAGTTTTTTTGCCTTTTTTAATCTTTAAATTTTCAGAGGTTGTCGCACGAACTTTGTTTTCTTTATCAAGTAATTCAAGCGTGATATTTGTATCAAAACTGCTGTTTGAACTTTCGATAACAAACACAACATCTGCCATTTTTTCATTTATGACGATGCTTGATTCTGATTCATTTAAAACTTGTGCTTCTGCCGAAAAAAGACACACTAAACACAGGACAAATAAAGCGATAGCTTTAGGTCGCATAATAATTACCTCAATTTTTGATTTGAATTAAAAGAGTTTCCCGAAACTTACCTGCTAGGATGCAGTGAGTTTTCGGAACGGTTGCTTTTTGTGGATTTTAAACGAAATTTTGAATTTCTTTGATAAAAAAAGGACTCGATGATTAGATCAAGTCCTTATAAATTGAACAATTATGTTCAAGATATACAATTTCAATTTGAATTAATTGCTAATGAAAATAATATCGGAGAAATCATCATCAGCATTAATGACTCTTGTCGGATTCGAGAATTGGAACTGCTTTGTTCCATTAACTGTCAAAATGTAAGTCAGTCCGGCTGGCAAATTCTCGAACTTATAATATCCGAATGAATTGGTGCGAATATAGATCGGCTCATTTAGAACTCCGCCGCTTACCTGTATCAATACATTTGGAATTCCGCTTCCCTTTGGCGTTAAAACACGACCACCAATCGAAACTCCCGCCGCTGTGACGATTCGTTCGGCACTTCCTTTTTCACAAGCTCCCATTGATGGGCGAGGTGCTGCGTTCTGCGAAGTTGTTATTACAGTTCCACAATCATTTGTCCCATTCGGAATTGTGTTCATAACAGGACTTCCACTAAACGGCAGATGCGTTAGGGTTGTTCCACCATTATTGAATAATGGCTGTAGTTGCGGATCTGTTCCGGTTACATCATTCGCCAGAGCAAAAAATGAAGTGTCAATCATTTTACCTTGCTTTTTGCCCATATCAACAAAAAATGTTCCGCCGGTTGTGTCCTCAACGTGGTTATAATCCTGCGAAGTTATCGTTCCAAAAATATCAGGTCCGGTTGTGGCTGTGTTGTCGCCGACAATGCTGTTTTTCAAGTTTGTCGTTCCGTTTGTGTCTTGAAAAAGACCGCCGCCGTTTGTGGTTGCAGTATTTGAAGCAACCGTTGAAAAATTCAAGTTCGTAGTGGCGGTTGTTCCAGTATTATAGATGCCTGCCCCATTATTGGAACTGTTTCCGCTCACAGTTGAATTGGTTAAATTAACCGTCCCGAGTCCGGTTGATACAGTAAAGTTTTCTATGCCGCCGCCGAGACTTGTCGGGGATGTCGCCATATTGCCGCTAATAGTTGAGCTGGTAATATTTGTTGTTGCATTAAATGTTGAACCGGCAATATTGACTACACCGCCGCCTTC
>JBGTHN010000567.1:0-5499 GCA_041746235.1 Pyrinomonadaceae bacterium
GCACCGCTTTTGTATTTTTTTCTGATCAGAAGAACTCGGATTCCCAACACAACAGCAATCCCGTTTTTTGTCGGTGCGATAATTTTTGCATCGTTTATTATTCCTGTCGAAAATCAAAACCATCTGAACTTTGTAATAAAATGGATAGTTCCGGTCGTTGAGTTATCGGCAATGCTTTTCATTGGTTTAACAGTTTACAGAAGCGTCAAAACTTATAAAACGATTAAAAATAAAGATTCGGATATTCTCCAAGTGTTAAATGAAACGAGCGAAAAAGTTATCGGAATTCCCGCAATCGGAAGAGTTTTTGCATTTGAATTAGCCGTCATATATTACGCATTTTTTAGTTGGAGAAAGTTTTCGCCAACCGATAAAACATTTACATATCACAAAAAAAGCGGAAAACTCACACTCTTCGGAATAATTATTTTCATCATTGGAATCGAAACAATTGTTCTGCATATTTTGATTGTTCAATGGAATGTAATTGTTGCGTGGATTCTAACGATTTCGAGCGTCTATGTTATATTGCAGATGTTTGCTCATTTGAAAGCTGTCTATCAAAGACCGATTGAATTTTTTGACGATAAAATTGTGGTCAGATACGGATTATTCGGAGGGACGGAAATAGATTTTGAAAACATCGAAGAAATAACATTTTCAACCCAAAAACCGCAGGAATTGAAAGACGTAAAACAAGTTGCTCTACTTGGCGAACTTGAGCATTTCAACACAATTATCCAACTAAAAAATGAAACTGAATTCTTAGGTTTTTACGGATTAAAAGATCAATATAAAACGCTTTTGTTATTTATTGATGATACGGAAAAGTTCAATGAGCTAATGCAAAAAAAATAATTCACAAAACAGAATGTTAAAATTTTATCTGCTTTGTGAATTACTTCAGTAGATATGAAACGAATTAGTGTTGTTTAACCGCTTCCAATCTTCCGCGTCCTTCGTAACCGTCATTAACTACATAATTTCGTTTGCCCGGTTCAAATTTCATCGAAAGTTTATTGTCTTTCATCTGTGCGGTAACATCCAAAGGCGGATGCGGAAGGTCAATAAAATTTCCCGCTTCTAATCTATTTATATTTGCTGAACCTTTTTTCATTTTGCCCGAAGCCATTTCGGAAAGTTTTCGTTCCGAGTCGTCTCCTTTCCCTGTAAGATTAAATGCAAATGTTACATAATCGCCCGATTTCATTACTCCGATCGTTCCTTGTGGAGCAAAAGTATGTTGCCGCCCGATAAATCCACCGGAAAATTCAAACTCGCCCGAAGTTACTTTGTAGGTCGTTATTTCGTCTTGAAATTCTTCCGAAATTGCCAAGTCCAATGAAGCTTGTTCTTCAATCGAAACGACTGCAACTTTATATGGCTGAGTCAAAACTTGTGTAACCATCGCATCTTCCGAAGGTTTTTTTACAATAACATTTGTTCGTCCCTGCATTTGATAAATTGAAATCGAATATCCGCCGGTGTTTTTCGTTCCGGCAAATGCTGCGATGACAGCTTGTTTATTAAAGTCTATTTCTTTTTCGGACGAAAAACCCGTAATCAACTTCTTTAACATCGCATAATCTTCTTTGGTGCGAGCAACAAAAATAAAAGGTTTTTCCATATTCGATTGCGAACCTTCCGCCAAAGTTTCGGCTTCATCAAGACTGACTTCCATTCCGGGTTTTATCGGAGCTTCCATATCTTTTGGAACTTTCGTTTTCGCATCTTTTTTTTCTTCTTTTACTTCCGTTGTATTTTTCTTCATATTTCGTAATTCTTCCAAAGTTATAGACCTTTGGGCAATAACACACGAAACCATCAATGCCAATAAACTTATTAAAATCAATATATTATTTTTTTTCATAATTTTCCTCTTTCACTTATTAAAGGGGACATAAATAGAACGTGAATTCATCTAGTGACTTGCATTTGAGAAATTACATTTAATCCATTTTTTCAACGATTTTTTCTATTTCAGACTTTAATTCCTGTTCATCAACTTTTTGCAAAATTCCGTTACTGTAAATTTCTTCACCGGCAACCATCGTCAATTTAATATCTCTCGCGTTTGAAGCAAAAAGGAGTGCGGAATAAATATCGTGAACAGGCATTTGTGCCGTATTCTCTAGTGAGATGACAATTATATCGGCTTGTTTGCCTGCTTCAATTGTGCCAATCTCATTTTCCAAGCCTAAAGCCTTTGCACCGCCAAGCGTTGCTGTTTCAATTATTTCTTTGGCGTGAAGAAAACGACTTTTACTTTCAAGTGTTCTTGCCAAAAGTGTTGCAAATCTCGCTTCTTCCAAAATATCGCAGGTATTATTACTCGCCATCGAATCACTGCCAAAACCAACTGGAATTTTTTGATTCAAAAATTCTTCAAAAGTTGCGATACCGTGTCCAAATTTTGCATTTGATTTTGGGCAATGTGCAATTCGTGAACCACTTTCGGCAATTAGTTTGATGTCGCTTTCGGAAACTTTAACGCAATGTGCGAGAAGCGGTTTTGCGTCCAAAACTCCAATTTGTGAAAGATATTCTATCGTCGAACATTTTGGCGATTCCCAATTTACATTTTGTTTTTTATAAATTTCGGCGAAAAATCCTTCGCCATTTTGCATTAAATTTTGTTCTTGTGCGGATTCTGAGGCGTGAATCGTAGTTTTTATATCGGTGGCAATAGCATATTCAGCGATTCGTTCAAAAAGTTCTCTGCTGACGGTATATGGAGCGTGCGGTGAAATTCCTGTTTTTACTAAATTTGTTTCTAACGATTTCAACGACAAAAATTTTTCTTTTAATTTCTCAAAATCTTCAACGGAGCTTTTATTGTCGGGCGAAAACTCTGTTTCTTGGAACAAGATTCCACGTAATCCGTTTTTTTTCAACGCATTAAAGCCCGCTTTTCCCCAACGCCCGATGTCTCCGAAACAAGTTACACCAGCCCGAACACCTTCCGACGCTCCGAGCATAGCTGCAACTTCGATGTCTTTGTCAGTTAATTTTTCGGCACGAACCTTTGTAAGTTTTAGCAGCCACGAAGAAAAATCATCATCAAATTCATCTAAAAAACCACGCATCAAAGTAATTTCAAGATGCGAATGGCAATTTACTAATCCGGGCATTATTACCGACTTTCCAAAATTTTCGTGTGTAGCTTGAGGAAATTTTTCGACGAGTTTCTGTTTCTTTCCAACTTCAATAATTTTATCGTTTTCAACTACAACAGCACCATTGTTAAACGGCTTATCAACAATCGGCAAAACATATTCAGCGGAAAGTATTTTCATAAAATCAGTCTATTTTATTACCTTTTTACTTTTTCTGCTTCGGGATCAATTTTTTTCAAATGTTTCGGATATTCACGAAATCTTTTCAAAATCGAAGTTACATAAGACTTTGTAGTTGAGATTTTAATACGTTCAATAAATTCTTCTTCCGACAATTTTTCTACTTCTTTAACATCTTTTGTCCATTCTTCGACACGACTTGGACCGGCATTATAAGCGGCAAGCATCATCGCTTTTTCTGCCGAATAACCTCTGTATTTAGCCTTTACTGATTCAAGATACCAACAGCCGATCTGTATATTTCTTTCCGGCTCGCTCAATAATTTTTGAACATTTTGGGATGTCTGTTTTTCAAATTCCTTAAGTCCGGTTTCCTTCGCCCATTCTTTTGCAACAGTCGGTGTAACCTGCATTAAACCGACTTCTTTATCGTCGCCAATAACCGATGTGCGAAAATATGTTTCTTCATAGATCAAACTCCAGACCAAGTTCGGATTAAGTCCATAAACACCTGCTTGCCTTTCAATTAAGACATCATAACGACTTATCCAATATTCATTAAAATAATATCCGCCGACACCTATTGCAGCAAGAAAAACTAAAATAAACGGAATTAAAATTAACAGACGACGCATCTTATACAAATAAATTTAACGACCAAACACAGCTTTTGTTCTATTTTCTTTGTTTCTTCTTTTTCTCTTTTTCAAACGATTCTTTTAAATTAAATCTTTTCTGCTGACGAGAAATTTTGCCGGAACGCACCATTTCTGCAAATAGGTCCACATCATAATCAGTGTCACGCGACATCTGTTCGCGTATTTCGAGTAGAATTTCTAAAAATTTCGGGCGACGATACATATAATGCTTCGATAGTAATTACAGAATTATAAACGGTCAAACCCAGTTTCTTGCCTTTTTTAAATTGAGTGGACGAGAAATTCTGGAGTTACGACCATCGGAACGAAAAAACCTGCGGCGGTATTGAACAATCTGACTCTGGCTTGTTTGCGAACATTGGCAAGATGTCCAAAATTCCAGGTAACGAGATAATCTATCTTAAAGACCGAAGCCAAAGCAACGTGCAACGCATCTCCGATAAATTTGCGATGAAAAATGCCTCTCGAAATGTATCCTTCCGCTAAGATCGCTGCTTCTTCCGGCAATTCAAGTTCTTCGAGCGGTTTGATCAGATTTAGATAACTTTTTCGATGCGGTTCGTTCAGACATTCCAATTCACGGCGAACGAGTATCGAGGAAAATGGACGATATTCAAATAATTCGTGTTCCCACCAACGAATCGTCAGATCACGTCGAAAAGGTTCGCCATTATCAAGATATGCTCCGATAACCGAAGTTTCTAAATACAAACTTTTTTTCATAAAAAACAAAAAGTCTTTGATCTTTGATCTTTGCAAAGATCAAAAACCAAAGACATAATCCAATAAAAATAAATCTATTTCTTAGTGTTTGGCACAAATGTAACCTTAGACGCTTCAAAATCAAAGGTCAAGCTGTAATTTTTCAAAAAGTTGCCGCCCAATATTCCTGCTTGCTCAAAACCGGAAGCTTCATTTATTAAGTCTAAATCAAGTGCAATTGCTGTTAGATCAGTTCGGGAAAAAGTTCCGAATGTAACACTCGGCAAAAGAAAAGAAGAAACATTCTCGGTTATTCCAGCCGCACCGATGACCTTCATCTTTTGCTCCAAAACGTGTTTCTTTATATGATCGTAATCAGCCAATTCATCGGATATTACTGAAACACTTGCTCCCGTATCAACAATAAAATTTAAAGGTGATTCAAATCCTTCGAGTTTTACCTGTCCGCTCAAAAAACCACTTGATGTTAATCGAAGTGGAACAGTCATCGAATCATTTTCAACTACTGTTTCCTGTTTTTTATACTCTTCTTTTCTGACCAACTTAAATAGATTATTTCCATAATCAATTGTGGTTACATATTTGGAAATAAGCGAAAGACCTATATAACCATCTATATCTTCACTTTTATTATGAAATTCCCGAATATATATCGGGACATTTCTAATTTTTACGTCGCCGATACGTATCGAATCTAAAAAACCATAAACTATATCAAACCGACCATCGCCACCTAAAGCACGGGCTTTTCCGCCTCGTGTTATTGATTTTATGTTTAACCTTTCGGCAGTCTTGTTTGAAATAACCGAAATTCCCGCCCC
>JBGTHN010000568.1:0-3687 GCA_041746235.1 Pyrinomonadaceae bacterium
AACCGTAACAGAGCGGGCAAACTTCGGGTTCGTCGAAAGAATCATCAAATTTTCTTTGAAAATTTTCTTCCTCGAATTGCTCTTCAGCCTTGTTAGGCACAGCGAAGAGCGGATGAATTGTCGCTTTTTCTTGTGACATTCGCAGTATTTACTTAACTAATTTTTCCTGTATAAACCTTGTTCGTTTTTTGGGGTTTTATGATAAAACTTTAGTGAAACCTGAAAAGAAGTATAGCACTCAAATGGATGAATACAAGTTAATTTTTGCAAATAAATTTGACCAAAACGCATCAGATTTCGTGAAGTTTTTGAAAACACAAGACTTAGATTTAACAAAAAATTTACATATAAAAAAAATAAATATTTATACTAAGTTTTGTGTTTTTATTGTATGTTATATTAAATCCTTTCATTAGACGGTTTTACAAAAAATATGAGCTTAATACGAAGCATTATGATAAAACTCGGAATTGCGGATCTGTCCGCAAACCGAAGTGCGATTGATATATTTGTCCTCGACGATGACCATCGGCGACATCGTTGGTTTAAAAAAAGGTTCAAAGGCGACCACCTCGAAATCGCCGAAACTGTTGAAGATGCAAAAGAACTGCTGCAAGTCGGACAATATGACGCAATTTTTCTTGACCACGATTTGCTTCCGCATCATTACGAATCCAATGACCATAAAGATTTTGATAAAACGGGTTACGCAATTGCCGAATGGTTGACGGAAAATCGTGATGTTCAACCTGCCGCAACAATTATCGTTCACACACGAAATGCCGACGGCGGTTTGCGGATGGTTGAAAAATTACGTGAATCAAAAAGACAGGTCGAATACGTTCCGTTTCCAATGCTCGAAGCAAAGATCAATAAATATTGGGGATAATATTTGCAAAACAGATCGTTTAAAGAATAAATATAAGAGAATTTGGCTTTTAGGGCGTGTTTTTCTTTTGTTTTTTACACCATTTATCCACTAAAACCCCTGCACCCAACTTTTATCTGTTATAAATGAAATATTGCGTCCCCTAAACGAAATATTGCCCGCAATAAATGAATTATTGCCCGCAATAAATGAATTAGGGAACTCCCTAAATGAATTATTGCGTTCCCTAAATGAATTAGGACACGCAATATTTCATTTATTGCGTGTCCTAAACCGTTTAGGACAGTTCATAAATGAATTATTACAGTCCCTAATTCATTTAAGACATGCCCTAAATGATTTAGGGCATAAAATATTTGCGTTCAGACACTGCCAGTATTTTCCAACAATGATTTTTTACTTCTTCGCTGAATCGCTTTGAAACTTATCAATCTTTTCCTGTGTTTCCTTGATCAAATTATTCAATGCTCTTTTTTGATTTTCGTCTTTTTCACGTTCCAAAGATTTTTTCAAAGCGTCAATGTATGCCGTTTCAAATGCGATTTCTTTTGAAACTTCAATATCAGGTTTAACGCCGGTTCCTTCCCAATTTGTTTTTGTGATCGGACTGATCGCACGTCCGGTTGAAATAAATGCACTAAAATGATCGTTCAAACGAAAACTTCCGCCCGGATGAGCTCCGCCGCCGGTTGTTTCGCCGACGATTTTTGCTCGTTTCAGATTTTTCAGATTATAAGAAAATTCTTCCGCACCGGAAAAAGTTCGATTACTCGTCAAAACATAAACATCTTTGCCCAAATATTTTGTTCCCGAAACCTTTGGTGTTGTCCAGAATTCATTGGTTTTATTGCCTTCACGCCAATATAGATCGTTCAGATGAACTTTTTCATCACCGAATAAATATGAACAAATTAATGCCACCATTTCAGGATCGCCGCCGCCGTTACGACGCAGATCAAAGATCAATGCGTCTGTATTTGCAACAAAATTCATCGCTGCTGCGACCGCATCTTTTCCGCCTTCGGGATCAAAAAATCCGCGAAATTCAATATAACCGATGTTTCCGTCGAGTCTTTTAGCCGATTCAAATCCGTAATTTACACGCTTCATAAAGTTGTTATAATCGGCAACTTCTTCGGCAGTCGGTTCACTTTTTACTTTACGGACGGGAAGAATTTGCGGCGAAAAACGAACCCGCAAATGTTTATCTTTGCTGATCGCCTGTAAATCTTCGGTCAGCTTTTTGGCAAATTCCTCGCCATTCGTGATCTTTGAATAATCTTTGTTTTTTTGTTTTTGCAGAATGTCCATCTCCATCTTTTTTGCGACATCTTCAAAAACATAAGATTTTTTTAAGTTTTCCAAAAGATTTTTGATGACTTCGTTTTGTGCTGTTTCATCAATCGTTATATCACTTTTTTCCTGGGCGACAATGACGATATTTCCAAAAATATAAATACCGATAACCAAACTTATGGCTACAAATAATGACGTTATCTTTTTCATTTATTTTACTCCTAAATAATTTATGATTTCTTTATTCCTTTTAATAAAATGTTTGCTATCCGAAGCGTTTTTGCTTCGATGTCTTCGCGTTTTCCCAATTCCTGCGTTGATAAATTAAAGGGCAAAAGGGAATTCGTTGCTAAAATAAATGCATATGCAATCTCCAGAGCGTTGCCTTTTTCAAATTCACCTTTTGCTTGTCCGTCTTTTATTATGTCAGCAATAATTTCGGCTTCGGCATCGTGATATTGTTTGCGGTGTGCAAGCAATTTTGCCCGAAGCGACGATAAAAGCTCGTTTATGCTTTGTGTGTAATGCTGAACGCTATCAAATCGAAATGTAACTCTGGTTAATAACATTTTTCGCAACCTTTCTTCATTTGAAATATTTTCTGCCGAAATCACTTTTAGTCTTATACAAAGACGCTCAACTATTCGGTCAACGTGCGAAAGTGCTATTTCTTCTTTGCTTGAAAAATGTAAATAGATGCTTCCTTTTCCAATACCGACTTCTTTTGCTAGATCATCAATCGTCATTTTCTGATAACCAAAACGTGCCAGCAGTTGGTCGGTTGCATCAAGTATCGCTTCTCTTATCTCTCTTGTTTGAACGCTTACTCTCATATAATATGATTATGACTGATTACGCATTGTAGTCAAATTAAGTTGCAAGTTTTTGCAAGATCAAATAAGTTTTCTGAAACATTCTAAAGATTTGTCCGTTCTAACATTTAATAAATTACATTGGAGGATTCGATGAGACATTATAAATTATTCATTATTTTACTGCTGATAACAGCAATTCCGAGCTTTGCGGGAAAAATTTCCGATAGCGAAAAACTTATTACGGCTATGCACAAAAAGTATTCAAAAAAATGGTATAAAACTATGACTTTTGTGCAGAAAAACACACAGACAAGACCGGACGGAACGATACAAAATTCGATATGGTATGAAGCAATGTCTCTGCCAGGAAAACTTCGGATCGATTTTGATCCGTTGGATAAAAACAATGGAATGATGTTCGTTGACAATAAACAACACAGTTTCAACGAAGGAAAACTCGCCCGTAGTCAGCCGACAATTCATCCTTTGATGGTTTTGGGTTTTGATGTTTATGGGCAAGACGTTGCGACGACCATTAAACAACTTAAAGAACTGAAATTTGATCTATCAATTTTCCGTGAAGACAAATGGCAAAATCGGGATGTTTATGTTGTCGGTGCAAAAAAGGACGATTTGCATTCAACGCAATTTTGGATAGACAAAAAGAATCTGTATTTGGTGAAAACG
>JBGTHN010000569.1:0-4333 GCA_041746235.1 Pyrinomonadaceae bacterium
GCATTTCCATCAAGCACATCGGCGATAATTTTTTCACGGTCAATTGCATAACCGATCGCTTGTCGAACTTTTTCATTATCAACAGGTTTTGCTTCCGTATTGAACCATAAATATTGGATATTCGAACCTTTTGATTTTTCAACCTTTAATTTTGGATTTGAACCGAGACTTTTGATCGTTTCGGGTGAAAGATTCGATGCCGATGGAACAAGATCAACATTTCCGGCAAGCAATTCAGCTTCAAGAGCATTCACATCTGCCAAAATTTTGACCTGTATATTTTTGATGTTTGCCGCTCCTTCCCAACAATCGGGAAATGCTTCAAGTTCAACAACATTCTGTGCGGTATTAAAAGTTTTAAATTTATATGCACCTGTTCCGGGCGGTGGATTTGTGGCTGCATTGGTGCCTTTTCCAACCGGAGAATCTTTTGCAATAATCGCAATCGGAACTAAATTCGGTAACAGTTGATTTTTCAATTCCGGGCGAGAGATTTTTATAACCACAGTTTTTTCATCGGGCGTTTCCAATGCAGTTATTATAGAAGTTTTCTTTCCTTCGATTGTCTCAAAAAATGCTGCTGCTTTTCCGCCTTCCGATTCAAATAATTTGTCAAAAGTGTATTTTACATCGGCAGAAGTGAGTTTATTTCCATTGTGAAATTTTACATTTTCTTGAAGTGTGAATGTGTAGGTCAGACCGTCTTCGCTAGGTTTAATTTCTTTGGCTAAATCGCCTGCATATTCAAATTTTTCATTCTTTTTAATCAAAGAATTATACATTAAGGTTCTAAGTCGTTCGGAGTTTGCATCAACTGTAACTGAACCAATTGGGTCTAAAGTTGAAAACTTGCCATCCAATGCGATCGTGAAAACTCCCTCTCCACGGTCACGGCAGTTTGAAGCCATTGATATAAAGCCAATAATTAAAACAAATAGTAATACCAGACGCTTATTTTGCATCAATAAAATCCTCCAGATTTGGGGTTGTAAAATAAATATGTGATTAAAGGTTTTCCTTTAATGTTTTGATTTCAACAGATATTTCATCGAGTCTTTGTTCGCTAAATTCCAAAGGTGTTTGCAAACTTTCACGAACATTGAAAATTCTTTCTAACGATTCATCAATTCTTGATTCGGTGATTTCGCCTTTCTCATAAGCCTCTAACATTGTTTCAAAACCTTCAATGATTGCGTTTTGTTCATTACAGATCAATAAAAAATCACTTCCGGCTTGAAATGCCATTTTTGTTGCTTCGCCAATGCCGTAATTTTTGACAATTGCACCCATTTCCAAATCGTCGGTTAATGCTAAACCTTGAAAACCAAGCTCGTTTCTAAGGAGCTTTGAAACAATGTTATGACTCAAAGATGACGGAAGAAGTTTGCCATTAGAATCTTTTTCTTGCAAATCAAAGTTTGGATAAACTGTATGTGCCGTCATTACTGCGAAAACATTTTCGTTTTCAAAATGTTCGATATACGGAAGCAGATCTTTAGCTAACAATTCAATTCGAGTCGAATTTATAAAAGGCAATTCTTCATGAGGATCAAATTCAACCGCACCGATCCCGGGAAAATGTTTAAGACAACCAATCACACCAGTATCTTGCAAAGCATTTAGATAAGTTGTTGTAAATTCAACAACTTGTTTTGTTGTCTTTCCAAAAGTGCGGTTTTGATTATCCATAATAAAGCCATTTCTGGTTTCATCTGTAATATCAACAACCGGAGCAAAATTCATATTAAAACCAAGAATACGAATTGCTTCAGCCGTTAATTCGGCAAGTTTTATTATATTTTCTATATTGCCGTTTTTGCTTATTTCTTTCGCAGATGGAATTGGTTCAATAATTCGTCTCAGACGGTCAACCAAACCACCTTCTTGGTCAATACTCAAAAATGGTTGAAAGGGAAGTTTGGATGATAATTCATCGAGAAGTTTTCTAGTTCTAATTGCATTTTTTGTGTTACGTGCAAATAAACAAATTCCGCCGGGAGAAATTGTTTCCAACAATGCTGCTGTTTGATTATCAATTTCTTCGCCAGGTAATCCTATAAAAAATAATTGCCCGATCTTTTTTTTAATCGGAAGATTTTTGTAGTTTGTTGACATTATTTTTATTCTAAACTTAAAGTATCGGTTTAAATGTCGGAATCCCGACAGCTTATGTAAAACTTAAAGAAATTATATTAATTTTTGTTTTATCTCAATTAAAGTTTCTTTTGCTTCTGCATCAGACATTTCATTAATGTTTAAAACTCTTATTTCATCTATGATATTTTCATTTGAGATAGCAAAAAGTGAAACTTGTGATGCAAATTTGCTTTTTGATGCAAGTCCGACAGCAGTTTCCAACCCTTTTTCAGACTCTGTAATTTGCTTATCTTTGAAAACAGCTAATTCATATTGTTCCAATTTATGTAAAACCTGATTTGCTCTAGCAATAGTTTGTGCAGGTAATCCGGCAAGTTTGGCGACGGCAATTCCATAAGATTTTGATGCTTTTCCTTTTTCAAGTTTGTGCAGAAACACAATATCACCGTCTTTTTCTTTTGCTGTTAATTTGTAGTTTTTTGCTCCCGGTAAATTTTCCGCTAACTCCGTTAATTCGTGATAATGTGTGGCAAACAGAGTTTTTGCCGAATGATTTGGAGAATTGTGTAAATACTCAGCAACTGCCCAGGCGATTGCTAATCCGTCAAATGTTGAAGTTCCACGTCCAATTTCATCCAATAAAATAAGACTTCTTGGTGTTGAATTATGAAGAATTGTTGCGGTTTCCGTCATTTCAACCATAAAGGTCGAACGACCCGAAGCTAGATCATCAGAAGCTCCAACTCTTGTCCAAATTCTATCTATGATTGGAAGCCTCGCCGAAGTTGCCGGAACATAAGAACCGATTTGAGCCAAAATTTGAATCAATGCAACTTGTCGAAGAATCGTGGATTTTCCACCCATATTCGCACCTGTCAGAATCAACATTCTGTCGGTTGAATTATTCATTATTAAATCATTGGGAATAAAAGATTCATTCAATAATGCTTCAACGATCGGATGTCTGCCTGCTCTTATATCTATATCATCTCCATCGTGAAGTTCAGGTGGAACATAATTTCGATGTGTTGCTGTTTCAGCCAATGATGCCAGTGCATCCAAAGTTGCCAAAGCCCTTGCGGTTGATTGTAAATTCCTAGTTTCTTTTGTTACTTCGGAACGAATTTGTTTAAATAATTCGGCTTCAATTTCCGTGATCTTTTCTTCTGCACCGAGAACTTTTATTTCCCATTCTTTCAATTGTGGTGTGGTGTATCTTTCGGCATTTGTCAGCGTTTGACGACGTTCATAATCTTCGGGAACTCTTGACAAATTTGATTTGGATATTTCAATAAAATAACCGAACACATTGTTAAATTTTATTCGCAGAGTTGAAATTCCAGTTCTTTGTTTTTCATTTGCTTCAAACCCGGCAATCGTCTGTTTTGCATTTTGTGAAATATTTCTAAGTTCATCTAAATCATCATTAAAACCTTTTTTAATAACACCGCCATCATTTATATTAACGGGTGGTTCATCAGATATGGAACGCGAGATCAAATCTTGAATATGTTGTAGTTCAAATATGTTTTCTTTTAATATTTGCAATAATAAACTTTGTGCGTCTGATAACGTCAGATTTATCTGTGGAGTCTTAGAAAGAGAATTGTTGAGTGCAAGTAAATCTCTTGGTGTTGCTGTTCCCAGATTTAAACGTCCGACCAATCTTTCTAAATCGGAAACTTCTTTTAATAGAAAACGAATTTTGTCACGCAACATTGAATCTGTTAGTTCCGACACAGCCGACAAACGTGTTTGAATTTCGGTTCGTTTAACCGATGGTCGCAAAATCCACGAACGGAGAAGTCGTCCGCCCATTCCGGTAATTGTTTCATCAATTACTCCAAGAAGTGATCGTTTATTCGATTTTGCAAAATCGCTTGATTCGACGATTTCCAGATTTCTTAAAGTAATCGCATCAAGAATCATCGAATCGTTTGCTTCAAAGTAATTTATTTCGGAAATATGTTCGGCTGTCGCACGTTGCGTTTGTTTTGCATATTTCAGACAAACTCCGGCGGAACGAATAGCTTCGGTTTTTTCGGCAATTCCAAAACCCGATAAGTTTTTAACTTCAAATTGTTCATTTAATACTCTGCAACAATCTTCAAATTCAAATAAATAATCATCAAGTTCAGTAAGTGTAGTTGAGAATTTACTTGAAGTATTTTCAGATTTGAACAACAAAACATTTTCACTATTTGAATTCAATCTGTTTTCTGAAAAATCTGAAAAA
>JBGTHN010000570.1:0-16790 GCA_041746235.1 Pyrinomonadaceae bacterium
CGACATATCAAAACGAATCAGAGCGTCCTGCGAACCGAACAAAAATTCCGTTAAAGTTCTTGCAACTTCAGTTTTTCCAACTCCTGTCGGACCCAAAAATAAAAATGAACCGACGGGACGTGCAGGACTTTTTAAACCGGCACGGGAACGGCGAATTGCTCTTGCCAAAGCCGAAATCGCCTTACGTTGCGAGATAATTTTCTCGTGCAATTCGTCTTCAATTTTCAACAATTTGCTAGATTCTTCGAGTTTAACTGACTGAACCGGAATTCCCGTCCAGCGGGCGACAACTTCTTCAACGTCATCTTTTGAAACTTCGACTGCAAAAAACGAATCTTCCAAAGTTTTGAGTTCGAGAGAGATCAATTTGTCTTCGTCCGTTGCACGTTTCCAATTATCAACCGCTTCCTTCCAAGAAGGTTCGGCATAATTTTCCTTTTGATAACGAAGTTTTGCTCTCGCTCCGGCTTCATCCAAGACATCAATTGCTTTGTCGGGCAAAAATCTTTCAGGAATATAACGATTTGTTTGATAAACAGCGGCTTCCAGTGCTTCTTGCGAATAGCGAATCTGGTGAAATGCTTCGTATCTTTCGGCAATTCCTTGAATAATTTCGAGTGCTTCTTCTTCCGTCGGCGGAACAACTTTAACGGATTGAAAACGTCTTTCAAGCGAACGATCTTTTTCGATTGATTTACGATATTCTCTCGGCGTTGTTGCACCGACACATTGAATTTCGCTCCGTGACAATGCGGGTTTCAAAATATTTGCCGCATCAAGCGAACCTTCCGCCGAACCTGCTCCGACAAGTGTATGAATCTCATCAATAAAGACGATAAATTGTTTATTGGATTTAAGTTCCGCCATAATTTTTTTCAGGCGTTCCTCAAATTGTCCACGATATTTTGTTCCGGCAACGATCAAGGATAGATCAAGCGAAAGGATTCTTTTCTTTTCCAGAAATGTCGGCACATTCTTGTCAGCGATTCTTTGAGCAAGTCCTTCGATTATAGCTGTTTTACCAACGCCCGCTTCACCGATCAAAACAGGATTATTTTTTGTGCGTCGGCAGAGAATCTCAATAAGTCTTTCGGTTTCGTTCTCACGTCCGATGAGCGGATCGAGTTTTCCATTTGCCGCTTCTGCCGTTAAATCTCTGGTAAACTCCATCAAATTCGGAGTTTCTTTTTTCTCTTTTTCCAGACGACGATTCGGCAAACCGCTTTGATGTGCTATCTTTTCCCGAACGGCGTGGAGGCGAACACCGTATTGATACAAAATTTCCGAAGCGATCGAATTATCTTCTCTAAGAATTCCCAATAAAATATGTTCGCCACCAATTTGCCGACTTCCCAAACGCTCGCTTTCTTCTTTCGTTAACGCCAGAATTTTCTTTGTTTCGGGGGCAAGATGTAATTCGGCGGATTGCGGCATTCTTTCACGCAAAACGATTCTTTCTTCGACTTCGCGGCGAATGGTATCAACACTCAAACTGTGTCGAAACGGAAAAAATTTTGCGGAAAGTGATTTGTCTTCACGCATCAATCCTAAAAGAATGTGTTCAGGGGAAATTACTTGCGAACCATATTGCAATGCTTCGTATCGGGCAAAAAATACCACGCGTCGTGCTTTCTCGGTGTATCGTTCAAACATATTTGTTGTTGCTTAGGAAAAAAACTTCGGTTGCCGGACTTTATATTGTTAATTAAATTCATTATAAACAAAGTCCGTCCATTTATGCCAAGTTTTTTTCAAAATTATTTTTTTTAGACTTGCTAAATAATAGTATCAAAACACCTAAAACTCCAAAAAATTATTGCGACCTCAAGTTTTCCAAAGGTTTTATTCTGCTTGCTTTTAACGCAGGATAAATAATTGCTGCTAATGATAACAAAAATGTAAATAAAACAATCAGCAAAATATTTGCAAGATCAACGCGAAACGGAATGTAATTTAATGAATAGACTTCTTTTGAAAGACTTATCAATTTAAAATAATTTCCGATAAAACAAACAAATAAACCCAACAATACGCCTAATATTATTCCAACAAGGCTTAAAATAATTCCTTCAAATAAAAAGACCGTTACAAGGCTTTTCGTTTTTGCACCGCACGTTCTAAGAACAGCAATATCAAGTTTTCGTTCAGCAACAAGAAGCGAAAGCGTTGTCGTAATATTCAAAACAGCAAGAAAAATTATCAACAAAATAATCGCAAGTGCAACCTTTCTTTCAAGAATCAACGCCGCAAAAAGCGGTTTATTTGCTTCCTGCCAATCCAAAACCTTAAAACCTTCACCAAGTTCTTTGCGAATTTTGTCGGCAGTTTCATTTGCTTTGTAAATATCTTTTACGACGACGCTAAAGACTTTCGGCGAAAATTTATCCAATTCCTTCAAACGCAAATAATTCTTTTCATCCACAAAGATCCAAGTCGAATCATATTCATAAAGCCCTGTTTCAAAAATATCTTTTATCTGAACAGTTGAATTCTTTGGAGTTCTCTCATTTTCAAGCGTAATAATCTTCGCTTCGTCACCAATTTTCAAATTTAATTTCTCAGCCAATTCTTTCCCAACAGAAATTTGAACTTCGGACTTCGGACTTTGGACTCTGGACTCTGGACTCTGGACTCTTAAAACCGCATAACTTGAAATTTTATCTGATGAAATCACCGCACTTTCATAGCTTGTCGGCTCAATGCTTTCGACATTATCAATCTTTTCAACCTGCTTTTTAATAATTTGCCAATTTGAAATATTCGTTTCGCCTTCATTATAAATCGTAATATGCGAAGTGTTACTCAAAACTTTTCCCTGCATCTCATCGCTAAAACCTTTTGACAACGCCTGAGCAACAATAAGACTCGCAACACCTGCCGCAATTCCGACAACCGCAACGATTGATGTCCAACGCACAAGACTCTTCCGCCGTGTGCGAAAATATTTGAGTGCAAGTTTTAATTCAAAAGGCATTGAATTTGATTGTAATTCGTAATTCGTAATTCGCAATTCGTAATTTAGATTTTGTCTGTTAGATAAATCGTTTTGATTTCGTTAAAATCTATTGTTTGGTTGTTGGAGAAGTTTTATAAATGTAAGAAATAGAACGCGGATTTCGCGGATTATGCGGATTTTCGCTGATTTAGTTTTTATAAAAAGATTTAAAAATCCGTGTAAATCAATTACATCCGTGTAACCCGCGTTCTATTCTTCTTTCTTCAAATCTGAAATCTGAAATCTGAAATCTGAAATCTGCACTATGGCTTTAGCAAAAATAGAAGATGCCGTCGAAGATATAAAAAACGGCAAAATGATAATAATTGTTGACGATGAAGACCGCGAAAATGAGGGCGATCTTGTTTGTGCGGCAGAGAAAATTACGCCGGAAATCATAAATTTTATGGCGACGCACGGACGCGGACTTATTTGTATGCCTCTGACGGAAGAGCGTTGTGATTATCTGCAATTGCCGCCACAAACGCACGATAACACTTCATCAATGGGAACAGCTTTTACAATTTCCATCGAAGCAAAAGAAGGAGTTACAACTGGAATTTCCGCCGCTGACCGTGCGACGACGATTCTTAAAGCAGTTCATCCCGACACAAAACCGACCGATCTGGCTCGTCCCGGACACACTTTTCCACTTCGTGCAAAAAATGGCGGAGTTTTGGTTCGCATCGGGCAAACCGAAGCCAGCGTTGATGTAGCAAGACTTGCAGGTTTAGATGCTTCGGCGGTGATCTGCGAAATAATGAACGAAGACGGCACGATGGCTCGTATGCCTCAGTTAAGAGTTTTTGCCGAAAGCCACGACCTGAAAATTATTTCGGTGGCTGATCTGGTGCGTTATCGAATTGAAAAAGAATCTTTGGTCAGAAAAATTATTGAAACGGAAATGCCGACTGAATATGGAACATTTCGGGCGAGTGTTTACGAAAATATAATGAATGGCGAAACTCACGTTGCGATGACAATGGGCGATGTTTCGCAGGAAAATGAAAGTGTTTTGGTTCGTGTGCAAACCGAAAACATAACCTTTGCGATGTTCGGTTCAAAACTCGGTGAAGCATCAAAAGCGATGCAGAGTTCGTTGAAAAAGATCTCCGAAGCAGGACGTGGCGTAATTTTGTATCTACGCCAACGCGAACATAATCTTGACCTGATTCACCAACTTGAAACTTATGCGATAATGCAAGAAAAGAATATTAATTTTCAGGAAGCAAAAAAAGAAACGGGATATGGAAAATTGCGTGATTACGGAATTGGTGCTCAGATTTTAAATGATCTGGGCGTTAGAAAAATAAAACTTTTAACAAATCATCCACCGCACGTAAATGCGATTGAGGCTTTTAATTTGGAGATTGTTGAAATTGAATCAGTTTAATGTAAAATTTATTCAGCAAACTTTTATTTAAAAATTCACAACTTAGGTTATACTATTCAATAATCATTTTGCTCTCCTCAGAATAAGGGGTAAATGTCCAAAGAAAGTATTAAAAATACGGAAGAAGAAAACCAAACCGACGAAACAAACGAAAGTGTCGCCGAAGAAACTTCCACGCCAAGCAAAAAACGTCGCAGATTTTTTACGCGACGCAATGGAATTATTGCGTTTGGATTAGTTTCGACATTGCTCGTCTTGCTTGCTTTGGTGGTCACGGTTTCGTATCGCTACGGCGTAATTGATAATTATGTTGAAGAACAATTCAGAGCAGCTCTTGCCGATATGGGAATTGTATTTGATGCTACCGAGTTTCGTTTAACAGTAAATCCTTTGCAACTCACTTTGGAAAACGCAACATTCAACAACAAAAAAACTGGTGATAAAATTTTTCGGATCGGCAGAGCCAATATTGGTATGACCGTAACGGATCTATATCAATTGCAATTCGAACGCAATATAGATGTAACGACAACCGATATATACGATCTCGAAGCGTGGGTGATGTTTGATGAAAACGGGAATTCAAATTTCGACGGAATCGAACTTACCGCACCGCAAAGGTCAATTAAATTTAATTATGCTTCAAGTAATGTTGCGATCCGCGACAGCGTTATTCACTTCGGCGAAACTACACGAAAAATATCGGGCGATGCGAAAAATGTTGTGTTCTTTTTAGAACCGATCGCACAAGTTTCGCCTGAAGAAATACTTCGTTACAAATTTGATTTTACTTCGACGGAATCAACATTTACTTATGGTGAAAGTAAGGTTGACCCGATAAATATAAGTGCAAAAGGTATCGCCAATAACGAACTTGCGGAGATAACGGAACTTAAACTTACTTCGCCAATCGGTGAATCAACCTTAAACGGGACGATCAAAAATTTTGAATCGCCGAAATATGATCTGAAAATAAAATCAACAGTTAATCTGACTCAAACCTCAACCGTTTTTCCAATGGGAACGGCGATTGTCGGAATGGGGGATTTTGAAGGAACGGTAACGGGCGAAGGCGAAAACTATCAAGTTATCGGTGAAGTTACTTCCGACTCTTTAGCGGCTTCCAATATACGTCTGCAAGGCTTAAAGGTAAATGCCACGGTTGATGGCGAAGGTTCGATGTATAACGCTAACGGAAAGGCAATCGCCGAACTTCTTACATTTGAAGATTTTCGTGTGGAATTTCCGCAACTTGTCGGGAACATACGCGGCACGGGAACTGATTTCAAATGGTTCGGCGAACTTCAAGCCGTTTCCGCAAAATCACCGCTCGGCACGATCGGCGGACTTTATATCAATGATGCTTCGGCGGAATATAAAGACCGAAGATTGCTCGCTACATTCGGAACTTTGCGTGCAAAAAGATTTTCAAACAACGATGTAAATCTTGAATCCATTCAAACTCGAAATATCAAAATTATTTCAGCCGACGGCACAACCGAAGCAATTATTCCAAATGTTACCGCCAGCAAATTGGATGTCGAAGGTGCGACGCTTGAACAAGTAAATGTCAGCGATGCACGGGTGAAAAACCGCAACGGCGAAACAAATGTAACGGCGGGAAATGTGCGTGCCGGAAATGTCGAAACAAAACAGGCAAAACTCGGCGATGTAACGGCAAAAGGCGTTGTTATAAATAATCAAAAAGGTTCAACCGATGTCAAAGCCGACAGCGTTCGTGTCGAAAATCTTCAAACAAAAGATGCTCGTTTGAAAGGCGTAACGGCAAATGGAGTTACAGTGCAAAATCGTGGAAACTCCACAAATGTTACGGCAAAAAATGTTCAAACAGACGGCGTTGATACAAATGCGGCGAAGATCGGAAATGTAAATGCTTCCGGTGTAAATGTAAAGATTGACGGCGACACGACGAATATTACTTCCGACAATGTAAAAATTGCCAGAGTTCAAACCGATGCGGCGATCTTGGGAAATTTGAATGTTGCCGGAGTTCGTCTAACGGTTCGGCAAGGGAAAATCGAAGGACGAACAGACGATTTTAATGCGGGCGATATTGATTTAAGAAGTAACGGCAAATTGGAAAATGTGGCTGTTTATAAATCTGTTTTTGTCCTCGAACCTTCGGGACGTTATCGTGCAAGCCTTGATATGAGTTTGGGTGGCGGAATTTTGGGAAGCGTCAAACTCGGAAAAGCCAAAGCTCAGGTTATTGCCGAAAATGATCAAGTCTCTGTTAATAATTTGACCGCCGAAGTAATGGATGGAAACATTAACGGCAATGCAACGATCGCACTTAACAATAGTCGTCGTTCTGATATTAAAGCCGATTTTACAAATCTTGATCTATCAAAACTTCTCGCTCTGCAAGGTGGAAGAATTATTCCCATCGAAGGAAAAACAAACGGCAGAGTTGACCTTAATTTTGCGGGAACGAATTACCGTCGTGTGAGCGGTTCTTTAAATGCCGACATCGAAGCAAGTGCTGGAACAGAAGAACGCGGTTTTATTCCTTTGACCGGAAAACTTGCGGCAACTGCAAATAACGGACTTTTCAATATTGATTTTGCAAACTTAAATACCGAAAAAAGTACATTCAACGCAACGGGACAATTTGATTTGAACGGGAATAATTCAGATTTGACGGTGGCTTTGAATTCCAACGATGCAAAAGAGATCGAACGAATCGTCCGTGTTCTGAATATTTCGCCCGAACTCGAACAACAACTTGATAAATATCAGGCGGAATTTGCAGGTAATTTAAATTTTAACGGCAATATTAAAGGCAATATCAGCAATCCGTTAGTTAAGGGTAATGCTTCGCTTGATTCCATAATCTTGCGTGGCAGAGATTTGGGTTCGCTTGTTACTGAAATCAACGTAACACCAACGGAAATCAATTTGAAAGATGGTGTTTTGCAGGAACGCGACGGCGGCAAACTGGCGTTTAATGTAACCGTTCCGAGTGTTGGAACAAACAATATTTCTGTTAAGGCAAAATTAACCAATGTCAACGCAGGCAATATTTTATCAGCTTTGCCCGTTAGTTATTTGCCCGATTTTCTGAAAGATTTAAATGCTCAAGCTTCCGGCGATTTAGATCTTACCGGATTGCCAAATCAAATGAAAGGCGAAGCCAATATTACTGCTAAAGACGGTTCAGTTAATGGACAAACATTTGACAATCTCGAAGCCAAAGCCGTGTTTGACGGCAGTTTAATTACTCTTGAAAAATTTGATGCGAAATTCGGTAACGGTTTTCTCAATGGAAAAGGATTTTATCGCACCGATTCAACCGAATTTGATTTTGATGCAAATGGAAATGACATTCCCATTTCGCGTGTGATGGCATTTTTGCCGAAAAATACGAGCATTCCCGATATTGAAGGAAATATAAACTTAAAGGCAGATGCAAAGGGCAGAACTAACGACACTTCGAGTTATAACATAAACTTCAAAGGCGTTGGGCAAAATATTGTTATAAATGACAATTCATTCGGGCAAGTAGATTTTGAAGGAAACACGGTTGAGAAGGTTTTGAATGCAAATTTGGTTACAAGATTTCAAGGACTAACTCAAAACATCACAGCGAGTTTGAAATTTGACGATCCCAATTTACCTTTGGAGGCAAAAACAACATTTAATAAAACACGGCTTGCTCCATACATTGCACTCATACGCAAACCCGAAACCGATAGCGTTGCACTCGGCGGAACAGCAACAGGAACGGTTTTGTTAAGTGGAAATTTGTCGGAGATTGATAAAACCAGCGGTAACAGAATTTTCACAACAAACAATTTAAGCGGAACGGCGAATTTCACACAATTTGATCTACAGATTGATGAAACTCCTCTGATTGCGACAAATCCGATAAACATCAAATTTAATATGAATGCCGTTGAGCTGATCGAACCCGCAATATTTTCGGGCGGTGGTTCAAATGTAGTTGTCAGCGGAACAAAAGCATTATCCGATAATGCTGTAAATAATTTATCGGTCAACGGAAAGATCAATCTGCGAATTCTTAATGCAATTTCGGAAAACGTATTTTTCAGCGGCTTGGCTCAAGTTGAGGTTCGTCTAACGGGTTCAAACAAAACCGCTCGTTTGAATGGAACGGGAGAATTACAAAACGGTTCGGCTTCAACATTTGTCGGTTCGGAACGCATAACTTTTGAGCGTTTGAAAGGAAACATCATATTTACGACAAATCAGGTGCAGGTCGAACAGATCACGGGATTTTTAGGCGGCGGAAAAGTTACCGCATCCGGCGGAGTTCTTTTATCAGATAATTTACAATTAAATCGTTTTCGTTTTGAAGTTCGCGGAAATAATATCACCGCACCGCTACCGAAAGATTTTTTGACTACTGGAAATGCCGACATCGAAATAAACGGAAGACGTGTTGATGGAAAATTCAGCACATTTATCACGGGACAATTTATCGCCAGCCGTAGTGTTTTCCGCAAAGACATAGATTTAGCGGATTTGATCAGCGGCAGAGGAGATAGCTCACTTTCGACAGGTTCAGGCGATGATTCTCCTTTAGGTGCAACTAATTTTGACCTGAGAATTATCGGTCGAAATGCACTTGTGATTCGCAATAATCTGGCGGATCTAACTGCCTCGGCGGATTTGAGAATTACGGGCGATGTTGATTATCCACAGATTTCGGGAAGAATCACAGCAAACAGCGGAACGATTTTCTTCCGCGATAACCGCTACGAAGTCCAACGCGGAGTTTTAACATTTCCGCCGAATACAAGCATTGAGCCGGTAATAAATCTGCAAGCAGAAACCGAGATCAAAGGTTATCAAATCTTCCTAAATTTAAACGGAAGTCTGACCGATTCGGAATCATTAAGCGTAGTAGTTCGTTCAAATCCGTCTCTGCCTCAAGATGATGTTGTTTCTTTGATAACTACCGGCAATTTAGCGGATTCGGATAGAGGATTATTTGCTCAAGGCGGTGTAAATACAGCGGCGGGAGTTTTGACCGATGAAATTATCAATAAACCGATTTCGCGTGCAACGGATAAATTATTCGGCTTAAACAGATTTGAACTTGATCCGATAGTTTCCGGTCAACGTGGTAATCCAACCGCACGTCTAACCGTCGGCAGACAGATAAACAAAAACCTTTTGGTAACATATTCGACGAATCTTTCGGAAGACCAAAATCAAGTTTTGGCTTTGGAATATCGCGTTTCCAATCGGCTTTCATTTGTCGCCCAATATGAACAGCGTTCGCTTTCAAACGTAACGCAACAACGGAATAATTTTAGTTTTGAAATACGCTTACGAAAAAGATTTTAGAGGAAGAAGATTGAATCAAACATACGGGGAATCACATACAAACGTAAAATCAAATAGATGGAAGATGAGTTTAAAATCATTTCCCGCCTGTTTTGTTTTTATTTTGTTTATTTCGGGTTTTCTTTTTGTGTCAAATATATCGGCTCAAAATGAATTTGAAAACCGAAAGATTTCCCGTGTTGTTATTGCCTTTGAAGGTACTGATGTTGATCTTTCCGCATCAAATCAATTTCGCACAATTGCCGAAAACGAACTCGGCGATAGATATTCAACTGTTAAAATCCGCAACGCTCTGGCAGCACTATACAAAACCGACCGAATAGTTTCAGCAAGGGTTGAGGCTGAATTTGATAATGCGAATGAAGTCATATTGCGTTTCGTTATCAAACGAAAAACCGTTGCCAAAAAGGTCTCTGTTGTGGTCGGAGGATTTACAGGCGAAAGCGTTACCGAACAGGAACTGCTTTTTAGATTAAATTTATTGACTTCGGGAAGCACCATCAGCGAAAGAGTTCTGCAACAAAATGCGAATGTCATTTTAACTTATTTACGCGAACGCGGATTTTTTGACGCAGAAGTTACATATACACAGCAACCTCTCGAAAATGAAACGGAAGTTAATGTTGTTTTTAATGTTGTTCCGAAAACTCAGGCAAAAGTTAATGAGTTTAATTTGGACATAGAAAATTTTGATAAATCCAAACTTCTTCCGAAATTAACACTACAAAAAGGCGAACTTTTTGCACGCTCAAAATTAGCTGATGATGTCGAGAAGATTCGACTCGGATTACAGGAAGCAAATTACCTTGCACCGCGTCTTAATGAACCTCGCGTAATTTATGACAGCGACACAAATACTGTAAATATCGAACTTCAAGGCGAGGTTGGAGCAACCGTCAACATTGAAGTTGTTACCGACAGAGAAAAGATCAGCGAAAATACACAGAAAAAACTCCTGCCGATAAAACGTGAAGGAACACTAGATTATTCGGCAATCGTCGAAGGCGAACGAAGGCTTGAAACTTATTATCAGGAAAGAGGTTATTTCTTCACACAAGTTACGCCGATCTGTTCGGTTGATCCGCAATTTACGGAAGAAGATGCGAGCGAAACAGAAAACGAAACAACTGTTTTATGCACAGCCTTGAGTGGTGCGGAACTTACTAACCGCATTGTAAATGTCAGATATGATGTTGATTTGAACCGACGTTTAAAACTCGACGATATCAGAATCGAAGGCACGGACAAAATTACGATTCCCGATGTCCGAAGTATTCTTGAATCACAGGAAGAAAACATTTTAGGATTTATTCCGTTTTTCGGCTACGGACGTGGCTATACAAGTTTGGAACTTCTTCAGCAAGATCGTCTGACGATTCTTTCATTGATGCGTGAACTCGGTTATCGCAATGCTCAAGTCGCCATTAGACAAGGTGTTTCGCTTGACGGTGAAAAGTTGATCGTTACATTCCTTGTCCGCGAAGGAAAACCAACCAAAATTGATGGTGTCGAAATTAATGGAAATACAAGTTTTTCCGACGGCACACTGCAAACAGAATTACCTGATTTACCCGGCAAGAATTTTTCGCGGGCAAGAGCAAGAAACGGTGTCCGAAAACTTTCACAATTTTATGCGAATCAAGGTTATTATGATGCAAAAGTCAGTTATGAAATTCAAGAAATTCCCGACGTAGAAGGTGAGGAATTTGATCGTGTAAAAATAATTTACAACCTTGAAAATGAAGGACAGAAAGTATTTGTCAATCGTGTGTTGATAAATGGTAATTTGGATACAAAACGTGACGCAATTCTTAAAGCAATTGATATAAAACCCGACAAAGTTTTGCGACAGAGCGATATTTTTTCCAGTGAACAAAGCCTTTATTCAACCGACGCTTTCGATATTGTTGAAATAAAAAATGAACCAGCCGGAGAAACACCGGATGGGAAAAATCGAACAGCAGACATAATAATCAACCTGGAAGAAAAACCGCCACGTTTGATCACATACGGCGGCGGTTATTCAACCGATGGTGGATTGAGCGGATTTTTTGATATACGCCACTTTAATCTTTTCGGCAAACTTCAACAAGGCGGTGCTTTGGTTCGTGTCAGCCAACGCCAACAACTTATTCAATTCGATTATATTAACCCGCGTTTTATTCCTGATGGCAATGACCAGAAAGGCAATAAACAATTTGCCCCTTTGCGTTTCACCGCTCAATATCAACGTGATTCGACAGTTACAAGATTTTTCCGTTCAACTTTTGATCAAGGAACATTCGGCATCGTCCAAAGAATTGATGAAAATGGGAATCCGATTGACGAATTTGGAAACTCCAGTGGTGATCCGACACTTAATCGTTTTACCTTATCACTTGAAACAAACCGCACAATTAGCCGAAAAGACCGAGCGATCTTGTTTGTAAAATATAGATACGAAGATGTCCGTCTATTTAATTTTGAAAGTCTTTTGATAAAAGAGTTACTGCGACCTGATGCAAAAATACGGATTTCCGGTTTCGGAGCAACATTTGTTCGTGATACCCGAAAAAATTGTTCGATAAAATATACGCTTTTGGAAATTGTCGAAAAAGGTGAGCCCGGCGAACCTTGCCGTTATAGTGCGGGCGATCCGACCGATGGTGATTATCTATTTGCGGAATATAATCTTTCAACACCGATTCTTGGAGCAAACACCGGATTTCATAAACTTCAAGTCAATTACAAAAGATTTTTTACATTTAAGAAACTTTTTAACACGACCTTTGCAGTGAATGGAATTCTCGGAATGGCAAATGTTTTTGCAGGTGATGACCGTTTTGATGGAACTGAGTTTGAGGGATTAAAAGGAAGTTTGCCGATCAGTGAAAGATTTTTTGCGGGTGGTTCGACAAGTTTACGTGGATTTGATTTTGAGCAAGCCGGACCTCGCGTTGTCGTCGTTCCGCAAGGAATTTTCAGAAACCAACAAGGTGACATTATTACTTTGAATCCTTTTGCAATTCCCTTCGGTGGTAATGCTTTGGCGATTGTAAATCTTGAAGCCCGCATACCTTTTACTGAATCCGTCCGTGTTGTTCCATTTTATGATGGCGGAAATGTTTTTAATCGTCCTAGTGAAATTTTTAATCCGACGAATTCCGAAACAAATGATGTTTTTCAAAACAATCTTCGAGCCGTTTGGACTCACACAGTCGGGTTAGGCTTCCGTATAAAAACACCCATCGGCGGCGAATTTGCGGTTGATTACGGATATATACTAAATCCACCAACATTTACTATCCCGCAACCCGTTCCGCCAAATGCAACGCTTCGCCTGCATCAAGGACAATTTCATTTCCGATTTTCTCAAGCCTTTTAATTGGTTTCTCGGCTTAAGCCGTTACTCTAAACCTGAATTGCTCTAATTGATTGCTTTTGATGAAATAATATGACTTTCATCCAACTCGACGACCAATGAGTTTTCATCAATCTTTTCGATTTTCCCGGTTTGTTCAATCTGTTTAACCGCTTCAATCGCCTCAACCTGATAAACATTCTGTTCTTCGACTAAGATTTCCTGCACAGAAACAATTTCCTGAGATTTCAATTTTGATTTTTCAAGTTTTTTCTGAGCCTGCAGTTTTGCTATATGCACTTGTCTGCGTTTTGTTTTTCGTCGTGCTTTAACTGCATACATTGCTTTATCCGCCGCGATAATAATTTTATCGAGCGTATCTCCGCTATTCGGATATGTCGCCGCACCGAGACTCACTCCGACTGAAGCAAACCTTCCTTTGTTCAAATCAAGTTTGTATTCCCGCACAGCTTTTTCCATTCTTTGACACAATTCAAAAATGCCCTTGTTATCGGTTTCGGGAATAATCGCAACAAATTCATCACCCGCATATCGAGCCAAGAAATCATAATCTCTTAGTTGTTCTTGCATAACGCGAGAAATTTCTTTGAGCATTCTATCACCTACTTTGTGACCGAAAGTATCATTAACCTTTTTAAAGCCATCTAAATCAAGCATCAGCAATTGAAAACTGCTTCCGTTTCTGCTCGCACGGGCGATCTCTTTATCAAATTGTATTTTTAAACTTCTCGCATTCGGCAAACCGGTCATCGGATCGGTCATTGCTTTTGTTTCGGTTTCGGCATGACGTTGTGCTGTAAAAATGGCATCGGAAGCTATTCGGGAAACTGTTTCCAGCAAACGCATATGTTCGTCTTCATATGACTCAATACCGGAAGTATAAAGCGAAACTGCACCAACAAGTTTTTCGTTTGCGATCAAAGGCAAAGATGCCATTGCCGTATATTCCTGAATAAATTCCATCTGGTAAAACGAAAAATCGAGTCCCGGATTTACGTTATAAACAGGTTGCCGTTTTTTTAGTGCATAACCTGTTGCTCCCTGCCCAACCTGCACTTTTCTGTTTTTAAGTTCTTCCTTATTTTTACCTTCAACATAGTTTGCGATCGCAACCGTTTCGGTATCACTCAAAAGATAAACAGCACAAGTATCAAACGGCACAAGTTCGGCGATCTTTTTAACAAAAAGAGAAAGTGTATCTTCCAGATTTACCGCCGACCCGAAAACTCTTGCCAGTTCATAGAGCGTAAACACTTCACGATTGGCACGCTTGATCTGTTCTATATAACTTGATTTTGATTCTGAGTTTGAAAAATCTTCGATTAAATTATCTAAATCATTTTCTTCAAGATACGATAATCCTTGAGCATCTACTTCATCTTCCAAATTCCGCAGATGTCGCAAAAATGTATCTACAATTTTTGGATCAAATTGCTTGCCTGCTTCATTTATTAAAAACTTACGAGCATCATCTCTGGAAACTGCCTTTCGATATGGTCTTGCTCCACGTAATGTATCATAAGCATCTGCAACCGCCAGAACTCTTGCCGTCAAAGGAATGTCTTCTTTACTCAATTCATCAGGATAGCCTGTTCCATCCCATCTTTCGTGATGATGTCTGACCGTCGGCACAACCGGATATGGAAATTCAACTTTTTCGAGAATTGAAGCTCCAACCGATGCGTGAATTTTGGTTTTTTCCATTTCGGCGGGTGTAAGTCTTCCCGGTTTATTCAAAATATGGTCGGGAACTGCGAGTTTTCCTATGTCGTGTAGTAATGCTCCGGCGTTCAATGCTTCTAATTCATCCGTTGAAAGATTCATTACCTTGCCGATTCCAACAGCATAAATCTGAGTTCGGCTAACGTGACCACGCCCAACCTGATCGCGTGCGTCAATAGCGGTTGCCAAAGCCTCAACTGTTGCCAAATGAACACGACTCGCTTCACTGATTTCTTTGGTTTTTTGGGCAAGAAGTTGTTTATGAAAGCTAAATGCCAAATGAGCGAAAATTACCAAAGGCAAAATAAGTATGCCAATCACAAGCCCAAAATAAATAGTTAATAAGTGAAAACCATAAACTGTAATAACACACAAAAACCCAAATAATGTACCTAATAAACCGTTATCTTTCCAAAGTGTTAAAACCGAATAACTTCCTTCAAATTTTAAAAATAGCGAGTATAAACCTGAATAAAAAGTGTAATGAAAAACTCCCGTTCCAATTATTGCACCCAAAAGTGTCAAAGCATTTATTGGAGTATCGGCAACCGGATTTGCTGAAAACCCGAAGACGTTATTCAAAACCGTATAAAAGATATTTCCTGAAAGAAAAGTCGCTAGACTAATCAACGAAATATCCACAGTCCAACGTATTGGATTCTTAACGCCAAGACGATAATTTCCCAATGCCGCAATCAAAGCAAGTAAAACACTGCCGCTTGTTCCAAGCCATATAATTGCCCAAAGCAGAGCAAGTTCTCTGACGGAAATATAACCTTTGGTTTTTGGTAATCTAATCTGATATTGGCTTATAATTAAGCAAATAATTCCAGTACCAACAAAAACCAACCATTGTTTCGCTGAGAATGCTAAAATTTGATAGATGGAAAAAACTATCACAAGTCCGGCTAAACCAACGAGTGTTCCCCAAAAAACCTTTGTTATTAAATTGTGTGCCGAGAGGTTAATTGATTTCACCATAAAGTTCTCCCAAAATCATTATTTAGGTGATTCGTGATAGTTGTTTTTTTGTGGAAGCGTGTTTGAATAGAAATATAAACATCTATGTTTATAATGGAAAGCCTTTCCTAAATAAAAGACCTTTCAACTTATTTATTAACAATCAATTCTTATGCCATAAGAATTGATTGTTAATAACCTAATTAATTATTGATTGGTACCTCTTTTTGGGGCTAGCGAAGCAGTTTGTTCGGTCAGTTTGATGAATCAAACTGACTTAATTCATTCAATTTGATTCATCAATTGATAACTTTTATTTGTTATTTATCAAGCAAATATTGGGAATTTGTGTAAACCAAAATGATTTCCTAAAGTTTCAATAAGCGTGTCTTGATTGGGATGGTTATTAAGAAAGTCAAACACACCAAACTTTCTTAAACAAGGTTAAACCAAATCGTTAAAAAAAGCAATAGTAAAATGTTGTAAATGTTTATTAATAAATGACTAACAATTTCAATTACGCAACTTCTACACTTTTATTTTATTTTCTTTCAATCCTTGTTTCGAGTGTATTTTGCAAGTTTTGTGGCAAAGTGGAGAGAAAATTATAACCTGTTTTTTGTTCAATACTGCGAATCGTCGTGCGGTATTTTCTCCAATCTTTGTCCAGATTATCAACATTTGGAAAATCTACAGCAATCGTCAAACTCTTTTCATCAATCGCCGAAAGTCCTTTGCCTTGCGGAACAGCAACAATAATTTTCCAAGTATTTGTCGGGACTGTTACTTTTCTTTTCAACTTTTTCATTTCGCCATAAACGCCCGCAATTATATATAGATCAAGATTTGTTCGCGTTACTAATCTACGCGAATAAGATTCAAGCCCTTCCCAAGTATTTCGATTTAGATCGGGCGTTTGAGGAATCATATTTGTCATCAAAAAAGTATCGCTGTTTGTCTCTTCATCGCTTGTCCGATCTGCACTCGGGCAGAGATGCCCGCGGTCAAAACCGCTTCTTGAATAA
>JBGTHN010000571.1:0-2202 GCA_041746235.1 Pyrinomonadaceae bacterium
CTCCGGTAAAAATTGAACCGTAATACCAACTCTTCGACAAATATTAATCCTTTATATAAGAAACAAATATCTATTTTTACCGATAATTTAATTGGACAAAATTCTATTTAAAAAATTGAGGTGAATAATGGGAATCGAAGCAACATCGGCAAATAAAGATAATTCGGCAATAAACAATATTGAAAAAAATGGATTTACCTCATTCAATAAAAACACAGAAACAAAAATAAATGATATTGCAATAATTGAAGAATTATTCAGTTTCAATCCAACTGCTGCCGATGAAAAACAGCTTGTCAATAAAGGTCAAATCCGCCAAGCCGCACTTTTAAATATAAATCTGAGTCCAAGTGTTTTTGATTATGATCAAATCGCCGGTTTGAATAATAACCCGAATGTAACACCTGCATTTATCAGCGAAGTTGAAGCGATGTCGGCTCTTTTAGGAGCAAAACCGGAACATATTTTAGCGGCGATGAGTTTTGAAACGGGCGGAACTTTTAGTCCTTCGATACAAAATGGAATCGGTGCAACCGGATTAATTCAGTTTATTCCAAGCACGGCACGCGGACTTGGAACAACAACTGATGCCTTGAAACGTATGAATTCGGTGGAACAGTTGCGGTTCGTTGAAAAATACTTTGAACCATTTAAAGGAAGATTGGACACGCTCGAAAAAGTTTATACATCAATCCTTTCGGGTTCGCCAAAAAGCAATCCAGATGATGTTTTGTTCAGACGTGGAACTCGTGCTTATGAACAAAATCCGCTCGATTGGAACAAAGACGGGGTGATCACGGCTCAAGAAGCGACAACTCCGGTTACGGCTCGTATGTTTGGCGGCATTAGGGCAGTTCAGCAAAAATTGCTTGATGGAAATTTTGTAACGACTCCAGACCGACCGGGATTTGCCGATGCACGTTGGGGAAGTAAAACTGCCGCCGCACTTAAAAATTTTCAGAGAGCAAACGGTTTGCCCGCCACGGGAAATTTAGACGAAGCAACCGGACGCAGATTGTTTAATTTGCCGAATACTCCGACACCGATCCCAACAAATCCGCCAACAAATCCTTCAAGCGGAGCAATTCCAAATGCCGGATTAACTCGCGGAAGTCGTGGTGAAGAAGTTGAAAAATTACAGAATTTGCTTATTCGTTTTGGCGAAATGACGGAAGCACAAAAGGCTACAGGATCGGGCATCTTTGGACTACAAACACAATCTGCTGTACAGGATTTTCAACGCAACACCGGAATAAATCCGACCGGAACTTTTGATAATGCGACACGAAATGCCATGCAAAAAATTCTTGGTGGAGTTCGCAAAGGCGAAAGAAGTGCTTTGGTTGAAAGAATGCAAGATCGTCTTGTTCAGATGGGTTTTATGACCGCACGACAAAAAGCAACGGGACCGGGAATATTCGGTTCGCAAACAAAAGCCGCTTTGGAACAATTTCAACGCCGAAACGGTTTGGGAGTTGACGGAATTTTCGGACCGAGAAGTTATAAAGCCCTATTTGGTGCGGTGAACGGTGGCGGAACACCAATGCCGAATACCAACTTATATACGACCAATCCGGGAGTTTCGATAACAAATCAATTAGCTCCGAAACTTGAGCGGTTGGCTCGTGCTTATCAACAACAGACCGGACAAACATTGCATATTACAAGCGGTTATCGTCCGCCATCACGACAGTCTTCGGCAATGGCGAGTCTTATTCAAAGACGCGGTGAAACACACGTCCGAAATCTTTATCGCAATAAAACTGCTGTTAATGAAATTATCAACGCATATAATCGTGGTGGCGTAAACGAAATGACTCGCGTTATTGAAAGACAAGTTGGCAACGGAATATATATTTCAAATCATCTGCGAAATAATGCGGTTGATGTTTCTATTGGGACGAATGAGCGAATTTTACGCGATATTGTCGGACAAATGGGCGGACGAGTCTTAAATGAAGGCGACCATTTGCATATTGAATTGCAATAAAATTTATTTGAGAATCAATTTGGTTATTTCAGATTCGGCGATAAACTTTTTTTAGTTTATCGTTTTTTTTTGACTTGACGAATGCTATTATGAAATTTAATACTAATCTTGACATTATTTTCAAGATTTATTTAACAAGGAGATTTATAAAAAATGCCATATCCAGAAATTATGATTCAAGGGATGCGTCAGGAATTGTCGCAACTCGGTAT
>JBGTHN010000572.1:0-3704 GCA_041746235.1 Pyrinomonadaceae bacterium
CGCGTCTTGCAAAACAGAACCGACATAACTCGGCTTCGCACCGGAAATTGTCGAGATCGCTTCAATTTCTTTTGTTCCCGATCTAAAAAGCGACAAGATCAAATCTTTTTTTGTTTTTATATTATTTTCTACTGCTTTTAATGTTGTTTTATTCATAATTACTTTACCACCTCACAAGATATATTATACACTTGTTTCATCTGTGAAACAAGTTATTTATGATAAAATTTACTGTATTTGCAACTACGCAAAACATCGTTTTACAAAAAGATTATTGAATAAAACAAAGGGCTGGAAGATCAAAATCTTCCAGCCCGGAATTGAATAAACTTATTGAAGAAATCTAGTTTCGTTCAAGGACAACAGGTGATTGTTCCGAGTTTAGTATTTTTGTGTAAAAGTCTTTTACGGAAGCATATTTACTACTTGGAACAAGTGTTCTGTGCGTAATTAAAGTTCGTTTATAAGTTAATTTTCCGTCTTTGACCTCATAACTTGCCGTATATTTTCCAAATGAAGTTTCAAGATTTAATGCGTCGGGAACTTCATCAACCGAGAAACCACTCGGCAAATCAAAAATCGCCGTTTCTGTAAATGAATTCGATTCAAGTCTGATCGGGTGAACGCGGTCTTTTTCCGTTAAAGAAACGCCTCGCAGACGGCTGACGATCGCCGGTTTGAAGATCAACAAACGATTTTGCATCAATTGACCATAAGCCGGTGCAGAAAACTCTACATTCAGATCAAAACTAGCATCGGCGTGATTATCTTTCGATGAAAAATCAACAAGTTGTGCCGCAGTTGCACCGCTTGTCAGCCAGCGTTCGATTACTTTTTTATAATCACCTTTTGAAAGTTTTCGGAAAAGAGTCCGTTCATATTTTGACGATTGACCGCGTGTGTATTCACGAATTTTTCCGCTGACCGAACCGTTTTCCGTTAATGAAACATTTACGGTTCTTTCCAAAGCGTTCATTTCGGGCGGCGTGATCGGCATCTCTGTTAAAGTTCCGTTATCACCTGCAACTATCAAAGCGAGACTTCCTTGCAAGTAAATCGGTAGATCACCGACCGGAGTCAGATCATCGGTTGCGTCAAAGATCAAAAGCCGTCCGAGTTTCGCATCATTAATGATCGTTGGAGATTGAGTTGCGTCGCTGACTTTGACGGCTATTATGCAATGATTAAATTGTCCGGGAGAAGCCCATTCCCTGCGAACAAATGTCGAATCACCCGAATAGATTATGACCGGGTATGCGTCAATCTTTAGAGACCTGAGCATAGCACGCATCAAAGTTGCTTTGTCTTTGCAATCACCATAACCGCGACTCAAAACCAAATCCGAAGCACGCGGACGAATTCCATTGCCGTGTCCAACTCCAATGTCAATTGAAATATATTGCAGATTTTGCACGAAAGTTCCGATGGCTTGAATTTTTTCAAGTTCAGTTTTGGCGTTTGCTGTTAATTCTCTGGCTTTAGCGGCGACTTCATCATTGACCACAACCCGTGGATCATACATCGCTGTTGTCCATTGCGAAATTTCCGTCCAATTGTTAAAGGTTTTACTGTTACTACTTTGTGTAGCACCTTCCGGCGAATAATTTATTGCCAGCCACGGAACGAGATTAAAGACCGAAGGACTCATCGGTTCATCTTTTATAAATGCCAAATCCCGCATTTCCCACGTAAAACTTGTTCCGTTGACTGTTGGTTTAACTTCAGCGTGATTAAATGTCAGACTTGAAGCCGTCCAACCCGTTGGAAGATTAAGCGTATAACGCGAAGTCAAAGTTGGCAGACCAAATTGCGGAAACCATTTTGTTTGATAATAAAGCGGAGCATCTTCGGAAATAATTGTATAACCAAATACCGAACCGACATCGGCATCACTCGAAGCGTCAATAATTTTTACGCGATATTCATCATAGACATCATCGGGATCGGAAATAATATCCAAAACCTCTTTTTTGCTGTAAGACTTGGTAACGCCGCCACGAATCAACCACGCATCTATATCACGAACTTTGCCTGAACTGACAAGATACAAAGCCCTTGCAATCGCCAGGTCTCTACCTTCACGGGTTAAAATCTTGATCGCAAAATTTTCAACGGTAACAAGTTTGCCGCTGGAATCCATTGAAACAGTTTCTTCATTGAGCAAAATCACAGCAGGAACTTCTTTGTCATAGCTTGGAACATTTTTTTGTGTAAGTTGAGCCAACCATGACGGGGCTTTACTATCAGCGGCAAAGCCCGAAATAGTTAAGACAAAAAGAAATAATATCGAAAGAATAAAGTTTGAAAAGCGAGTCATACAACCTCCAGAAAAATGTAAAAATGAGTCTATTGTTTATAAACCCATTTTAATAAAATTTATTTCCGTCTTAACGACAGAGTGTGAGTGTCGGACTTATGAAACAAGTCGAACAATTGTTTAAGTGGCGTATAGCTTTTGGCGGGGAATATAATGCTATTGCCATTACCAAAATAAAATGTGCGTTTATAGGTTAAGATATTTGTGTTTTTATCAAAATCCAGATCGTATTTTAGTTCGCCCAAATTTGATTTTTCCTTTACATTATCGGGAACACTAAAACTTTCTAGTTCAAAATCTTTTGGTAATTGGATTTCTATTTCATTAACCTCACTCCAAGGGTAACGAAAATAAATTGGATGAACCCGCGTAGAACTGGAAAATTCCGGTTTTGAATTATATTGAAAAACTGCGGGTTGAAAAAATATACGTTTTCCGGTTTTGGTCGCATAATCGGGAACACGAATCTTATATGAATAGTTGAGCAATCCATCGGATGTTGCAAAATTTTTGATTTGCACATCGGAAAATTCTCCGGTGCTGATCCATTCTTTTAAGTCTTCCTTATAATCTTCAATGCGTTTTTCCGGAGAGTCGCTGATTCCGGTGCGTCTTCGATCAATTGCCCAATTTCCCGTATATTCAACCGAAACTTCTCCTTCTAATGTTCCGTCTTCGGTGAGTTTGAATTTACCTTTGCTGACACCTTTTGAAGTTTCCGGTGGAGAAATTCCGGTTTTTGTCCAGACGATGCCACTTTCATTTACCAAAAGTGCATAAACGCCTTCTTCAAACCAAACCAATTCACCGAAAGGCAAATAAGCAGTTCCCGGATTAAAATATCTCCATTTACCATCTACCCTGATTGCAATACACGCCGGATGAACATAGGAAAAATTAACCGGATCACGATCTGGATTAAAAAAATTAACGCTTCTATCACCGGATAAAACAAGATTTACACTAAAACCGGCGGCTCTTGCCAATGATGCAAAAAGAAAATCTATGTCTTGAGGTTCGCCCACTCCATATTTTAGAACATCGGACGACTTTTTGATCTTAACATTTACACCAGCGGAACTTTCATAGCTAATATTTTTTATATTTCTTTGCGAAAATTCATAAAGCCGTTGTAGCTTTTCAGTATCATTTGAAGCATTTGCTGTCAGTTGCTCAGTTTTTTGTTTGATCAATTTATCCGGTTCGGTCGTTTTTTCAAAATAAGCACCGAGTCCCTGCACCAAAAAACGCCAACTCATACCCGCACCATAAGAATTATATGAGAGATAAACCCAACGGCGTGTTTCTTCGTCGGGCGGCATACGCGGTTCTTCCTTATAAGCCGGAACATTATCCATTGATGTTACAAAAAAACCATCATCCATTT
>JBGTHN010000573.1:0-2857 GCA_041746235.1 Pyrinomonadaceae bacterium
GAGGCTCTACACGCTTCGTGGTAATTAGCCACGTCCGTTTACGGCGTGGTTTTGGTTTGGAAATGATCTATCAGGGCGTTTTAACGTCCTTTTTCTTTTCGGCTGCTAATACAAAAGGACGTTGAAACGCCCTTCGTCTGATATTTTGGATTTTTACCACGCCGTGAACCGACGTGGCTAAAACGTGCGAAACACACGGAAGCCTGTTAAAACAGGCTAAAACAAACGAACAAATAAGTTTTATTGGAGAGATATTTACTCTATTGGAGCGAAACTATCGAAGCGACCGTCAACGGTTAAATCAAATTTTCAGGCGATTCTTTGTGAATCGCCTTTTTTATTATCCAAATTCTTTTTTAATGTTATAATTTTTTATGGAATTCGAGTGGGACGAAGAAAAGGCTAGGGCGAATTTCAATAAACATGATGTTTCATTTGATGAAGCTAAAACGGTTTTTGACGATTCGCTATTTTTAATCTTTGCGGATGAAGACCACTCGATTGAAGAAAAAAGATTCATTATTTTGGGGAAATCTATTCAAAGCAGATTATTGGTTGTTTCATTTACCGAGCGTGAAAATCGGACTCGTATAATAACTGCTAGAAAAGCAACACCTTCAGAACGAAGAAATTATGAACAAGAACTCTAAAGATTTAGATGATGATTTACGACCTGAATACGATTTTAGCAAAATGAAAGTCGTCAAACGTGGTAAAGACAGAAAGTATGCACAGGAAATTACGGTAACGCTTGCTCCCGATGTTGCTAATAAATTCCCGACCTCGGAAGCGGTCAATGAAGCGTTGCGTTTGTTGATCAAGGTTGCTGACAAAACAGAAAAACTTCAAAAGGTTTAATATTTTTTGACATTCGTAGTTTTATTTCGTAGTCTTATCAATGAGGGAGGTGATAGATATGAAAAATGATTCAGTCGAAACGCCGCCAGACAATTTTAGCCGATGAATGGATCGGCAAAAGCTGGAAGGCTCAAAAACATTCGGGACGAGGTTGATAACGGATTAGTTGAAAACTGATAAAATGTCGGTGGAATAAAGTATAAAAACTCATTCCGACAATTTAGGTGAAAATGAAAAATTATTAAACCGAATCCAATACAAAAATTTACAAAGCAAGCGACTCGAAGGGAGTCGCTTTTTTCGTTTGTGTTGGAAAACTGTATAATCCAGAAAGGCTATGAACAAGAAATTATTACGGAAACAAAAAAAGAAACTCCTGCAAAAGTTGGAACGGAAAGTTGTCGGTTATCACGTCTATCGTTCGGAAAATGAAAACCTGCCGTTCGATTTTTGGGCGAGAATGACCGACGAACCGATTCCCGAAGGTGATTTTAATGATCCGGCGGCGAAACTTGGAAAGCAGTATTTTTATAAACTCACGCAAGTTTATGAAGACGGCAAAGAAAGCCAACCGATCACGCCGCTGAGCAATTTTACAGACCACGCCGGAAACAAGTTTGAACAGAATCCGCTCAAGGATTTTGTCGGCTACAATATGTATCGCTCTGCCGATGAAAAAGTTCCGCTCGATCAGTGGGAACGTCGCAACAAAGAACCGATTCCGACAACCGAATACAAAGATGAAGGCGTTGAATCGGGCGAAGTATATTTTTATTACGTTCGTGCAGTTGATTCAAAAGGAACTGAATCCGCTCCGGGCGATATCATACGAGTTATCAGAAGTTAGGTATTGTTTTGTTCAAAAATTTACAAAGCAACTCGCTCAAAAAAATACTCCTCAAAGATTATTAAATGACTGACACCAAAACCAAACGACAAGCCAAACGTCTGCGTTTATTCCGCAAGATACATCGCACGACGGGAGCGTGTCTTTTTATATTCTTTTTTGTCGTATCAATAACGGGTTTGCTTCTCGGTTGGAAAAAACACTCGGGCGGAATGATCTTGCCGAAATCTTACAAGGGCAAATCAACCGATGCAAAAGATTGGAAATCGCTCGATGAACTACAACAAAATGCTTTTAAAATTGCCCGCGAGAAAATTTCGCCCGATCTGTCTTTGGAACTCGAAAGAATTGATGTGCGTCCCGATAAAGGGATGGTCAAGTTTGTTTTTATTGATGATTATTGGGGAGTTCAACTTGATCTGACAACGGGCGAACTGCTTCACATCGAAAGACGGCGTTCCGATTTTGTCGAAAATATACACGACGGTTCAGTTTTGGATTATATTTTCGGCACAGACGGCGAATACTTAAAACTTGCATATACTTCTATTATGGGAATGTCGCTACTTACTTTTACAATCACGGGTTTTTGGCTATGGTTCGGACCAAAGCGTGTGAGAAGATTGCGGGAGATGGAAAAACTTAAAGAATAAAAATAATTGACGGATATGTTAAAAAATAATCGAAGAACTTATCTTTTATTTTTGATCTTCTCGTTACTGCAAAAAAACTCGAATCCCGAAGAGATAATCGAAAAGCTCAAACAAAAAGAAGACGAAACAACAGATTTCCAACGAATCCGTTGTCCGCATTGCAAATGGCAACCGTCAGCTTCGAGTATTTGGTTTTGCAGCGATTGTGATTTTCCTGAATATTATTACAATGGATGCGAAACAGCTTGGAATACTTTCAGTACACACGGAAAATGTCCGGGTTGTTCGCATCAATGGCGTTGGACATCGTGCCTTTCGTGCGGCAATTGGTCTCTGCACGAAGATTGGTATTCAAAGGAAAATGATTAGATTATAATTTACAGAAAACTTATTCCAATTTATGAATTTTCAACAAATTACCGACGAACTGCTTTTTCTTGAAAAAGAACCTGGAAGGCTTCTCACAACTACACACAAATATCATTCTTTTCTTTCAAAA
>JBGTHN010000574.1:0-3258 GCA_041746235.1 Pyrinomonadaceae bacterium
AACCGCGAAATAGATAATAAAATTCCATTTAGAAAACAAGTAGAAAATGCAACGAAGGATAAGGATACGGTATTGACAGGATTCGGTTCGCAACAGATGCCTTTTCCGAATCTTTCAATTGAGGGACTTTCCAGCGATGACAATGTTGCCGCCTATGGTTTTCGTGTTCTGCCACCCGACACGATCGGTGATGTTGGAATAAATCACTATGTCCAAGCCGTAAATTTACTTTTTCGGGTTTATGATAAATCGGGAAATCCTCTCACACCGCCTTTAAAAATGAGCAGTTTGTTTGCCCCGCTCGGAACAGCTTGTGCAACACGAAACGACGGTGACCCAATTGTTCTTTATGACGAATTGGCAGACCGTTGGATCTTAAGCCAGTTTTGCAAAAATGCTCCGCCATTTCGCCAGATGATCGCCGTTTCAAAAACAGGCGACCCGACGGGCGAATATTTCATATACGAATTTGTGATGCCGAATATCAAACTTAACGATTATTCAAAGATCGGCGTTTGGCATGACGCATATTATATGTCCACAGACGAATTTTTCGGCAGTGATTATGCGGGTTCGGGAGCGTTCGCTTTTGAACGCGAGAAATTACTTGCGGGCGACGCAACGGCAAGTTACATATATTTCGACTTGGCATCACCAACAACTTTGCGAATTGGTGGAATTCTGCCCGCAGATCTAGATGGATTGAGTTCGCCGCCACCAAATTCACCAGGAATTTTTGCAGGTTACAGTGCGACCGAATACGGCGATCCGGAAGATGCTATTCGACTTTTTGAATTTAAAGCAGATTTTGTAAATCCCGAAAATTCTACATTTTCCGAACCTTTTGAATCACCGATTGCTGTTGCTTCATTTGATCCGACAAGTCCCGATGGACGCGATGATATTGCACAACCACCGCCGGGCGAAAGATTGGATTCGCAAAGTGATCGTTTAATGACACGACTTGCATACAGAAACTTTGGCGGAAGCGAATCATTAATCGTCAATCAAACCGTGCGTGTTTCGCCGATCGGACAGATTTATCGGGCAGGTGTCCGTGTTTATGAATTTAAAAGAACAAGCGGCGGAGAATTTACGGTCAATGAACAGGCGACGATCGGTGATTTAAGCACAAGCCGTTTTATGGGAGCAGCGGCACAAGATAATAATGGCAATATCGCCGTCGGTTATACGACCAGCAATGAAGAAAAACAACCTTCGATTTTTTACACGGGAAAATTAGCGAATGAACAGACAGGCGTTTTTCGCAATGAAGCACAATTTGTAAATGGAACGGGAGTGCAGACAGCATTCGGTTTTCGTTGGGGAGATTATTCGGGAATGTCTGTTGATCCGAGTGATGGTTGTTCCTTTTGGATCACGAATCAGTATTATTCACTTCAAAGTCAGAATGAAAGTCCGTTCAGTTGGCTGACGAGATTTGGAAGGTTTAGGTTTCCCGAATGTGTGCCAGTTCAACATCCATATTTCAACGGAACAATTACAAATGCCGCCAACAATCAACCGATTCAAGGTGCAAGTGTAAAAGCGAATAATGTTTATACAAGATTAACTGATGCAAGCGGTAATTTTCAAAATTTGCGGGTTGTGCCGGGAACTTACGATATTACTGTTTCAGCCAAAGGATTTCGCACCGCAACGATTACAAGAACAATAGCAAACGGACAGTTTTTATTTTTTTCTGTGGCACTTCAACCAATCGCAGTTCTGGAAAATCAGACAACACAGATCACGGCGGAAAGTTGTGCGGTAAATAATGCGGTTGAGCCTTCGGAAACCGTTACATTAAATATTCCGCTTCGCAATACAGGGCAACAAAATACACAAAATTTAGTCGCCACACTTGTGGCGATAAACGGTGTAACAAATCCAAGTTCGCCGCAAAATTACGGAGCATTATCAACAAATGGAGAAACTATTTCTCGTCCGTTCACTTTTACTGCTTCAAACAATTTAAAATGCGGCGAAGTAATTTTATTAACTTTGCAATTGCAGGACGGCAACGAGAATTTGGGGACGGTTGAAATTCCAATTCAAACGGGAAGAAACAAAATTGCTTTCGCGGAAAACTTTGATTCGGTAACAGCACCGAATTTACCGAGCGGATGGACGACTTCATTTGAAGGCACGAGGGAAAACTGGACGACCTCAACACAGAGATTTCAGACAATGCCGAATTCGGCATTTTCACCCGCACCGCGAACAATCGGCGTTAATCAAATTGTATCTCCTGCTATTTCCATAAATTCGGCGAATGCAGAACTCAAATTTAGAAATTGGTATGAACTTGAAACGACATTTTTGCGAAACCGCGTTTATGACGGTGCGGTTTTGGAAATAAAGATCGGTGCAAACGATTGGCAGGACATATTGGATGCGGGTGGAGCATTTCGTGCGGGCGGTTATAACGACGGATTAATTGATGGTTGTTGTATGAATCCGCTGGTCGGCAGACGTGCTTGGTCGGGCAGAAGCGGAATTGATACAACACCTGTGTTTATTGATTCAATCGTCAAACTTCCTTCAAATACACAGGGAAATAATGTTCAATTCCGCTGGCGTGTGGCGACCGACAACGGAACATTTAAAGAAGGACAATATATTGACGATATAACGGTTACGGACGGTTTTATTTGCGATTGTGTTAATACTCCGAGTGGAAACGCACCGTTTGATTTTGAAGGCGACGGCAAAACTGATCTGAGCATTTTCCGTCCGAGTGATAATGCGACCGATGCGGATTTCTTTATTCAACAAAGTTCGGATAATGCAAATACGTTCGGTTCTTGGGGAAGTTCCGGCGATTTGGCGGTCAATGCCGATTATGATGGCGATGGAAAAACAGACTTGGCTATTTTTCGACCTTCAACAAAAACCTGGTTTATTTTGAACAGCTCAAATAATTTATTTACGGCACTAAACTTTGGATTTGAAACTGATAAATTAACACCTGCGGATTTTGACGGCGACGGGAAAGCGGATGTTGCGGTTTATCGGCAATCAACGGGTGTTTGGTATGTTTTGCAAAGCACAAACGCACAGGTTCGCATACAGCAATTCGGAATTTCGGAAGACTTTCCTGTTCAAGCGGATTTTGATGGCGACGGCAAAGTTGATCTGGCAGTATATCGTCCTTCGACAGGAGTTTGGTATGCTTCGCGTAGTTCGGATTCGGGATTTACAGCGGTTCAATTCGGGTTAAGCGAAGACAAACCTGTTGTCGGAGATTTTGACGGC
>JBGTHN010000575.1:0-10986 GCA_041746235.1 Pyrinomonadaceae bacterium
TAGATTCGCGTCCGATTCGTAATCTGGATGCTTTGATCGGCGAAGAAATTGAATCAAAGGTTATTAAATTCAGCCGTAAGCGGAATAACATTGTTCTATCACGCAAAGTTATTACGGATGAAGTAGTAAATAAATTAAAAGCGGAAACTTTGAGCAAGATCGAAGAAGGTGTGATCGAAGAAGGTACTGTTAAAAACCTTACAGATTATGGTGCATTCGTAGATATTGGCGGGATTGACGGCTTATTGCACGTAACCGATATGTCTTGGGGAAGACTCCATAATCCGAATGAAATTTTCAAAGTTGGCGACGTTGTTCAAGTTAAAGTTTTGAAACTAGACCGTGAAAGAGAAAAGGTTTCGTTGGGTTATAAACAACTGATGCCCGACCCTTGGACAACCGTTACCGAATTATATCCGGTCAATGCAAAAGTCAAAGGAAAAATTTCCAGCGTCACCGAATACGGAGCATTTGTTGAACTTGAACCCGGAGTTGAGGGTTTGGTTCACGTAACCGAAATGTCTTGGTCAAAACGCTTGAAGCATCCGAAGCATCTTGTCAGAAGAGGAGATGAAGTAGAAGTTCAGGTTTTAGGAATTGATCCTGATGAACGACGTATCAGTCTTGGCATAAAACAACTTCAAGAGAATCCTTGGGATACGATCAGTGATCGTTTCCAAATTGGTTCGCAAGTCAAAGGACAAGTCAGAAACTTGACTGATTTTGGTGCTTTCGTAGAACTCGAAGAAGGTGTTGACGGATTGGTTCACGTCTCAGACATTTCTTGGTCGAAAAAAATCAAGCATCCGAAAGATGTGTTGAAAAAAGGTCAAGAAGTTGAAGCAGTTGTAACAAACATAGACATTGCTGAAAGAAGACTTTCATTATCAATTAAAGAATTAACTCCGAGTGCTTGGGAACAATTTACAAACCAGCATAAAGCCGGAGATGTAATTAAAGGCAAGATTTCACGTTTTGCAAGTTTTGGTGTTTTTGTTGAGATTGCTCCTGAACTTGAAGGCTTGTGTCATATCTCAGAACTTTCTGATGACCGTATTGAAAATCCGGAAGAACTGTTCAAAGTCGGACAAGAGTTAGATTTTAAAATACTTCGAATTGAACATGATGTCGAAAAAATTGGACTTTCGCACAGGGCAGTTGGTAAATCCGATGAGGTAACGGCTGATTCTAAATCTTATTCAAGTCAAGCAAAAGGCGGAATGGCTTCGCTTGGAGAATTAGCGAATCTTAAATTTGGCACAAAAACTGAAGCAACTGAAGCAGAAGAAGTTGCAGATACAGATGCTGTAGCAGAAGTGGAAGCAGAGGCTGATGAAGCAACTGAAGCAGTTACTGAAGATGCAAAATCTGAGGACGCAACTGAAGAAACAGTAGAAGCTAAAGAAGAAACTTCATCAGAAACAATTGCAGAAGAAAGCGAAGTTGATGCTGAAGAAACCGTGGCTGAAACACCTGAAGTTGTTGAAGAAAAAGCAACTTCGGAAGAAGCTGTTGCAGAAACGACTGAAGAAACTGAAACAGCAGAGGCATCCGATGATATAAAATCGGATGCTGAAACTGTTGAAGAAACTGTTGAAGAAACTGTTGTAGAGCCGACTGCGGAAGTTGCGGATGAAGCGAAAGAAGATTCCGACGAAAAGAAAACTGTTGCAAAGAAAAAATCAAAGAAAACTTCTGACAAAAAGGAAACTGAATCTAAAGATGTTAAAGAGGAAGAATCCTCCGAAACTGAAAAAGAGATAGAAGCCGAAAGCTCAGATGCTGATGAGAAAAAAGTTGAAACTTTGGAAGAAAATACGGATTCTCCTGAAGAAGAAGCAAAAACTAAAGAAAAAGTAGCCGAAAGCTAAAGTTTATTTTACAAATGGTTCGAGGAAAATAATATGACAAAAGCAGACTTAGTAGAAATTGTAGCCAGTGAAGCTGAAATGACAAAAAAAGATGTTGAGCAACTTGTCGAAATTATTTTTGAAAGCATTGTCAGCACATTGAACAAAGGCGAAAAAATTGAGTTACGTGGCTTTGGTAGTTTTCGTATTCGTGAAAGAAACGCCAGAAAAGGTCGTAATCCAAAAACAGGTGAGCCGGTTGATATTCCTGCTAAGCGTGTCGCTTATTTCAAACCGGGCAAAGACCTAAAAGACATAATCAATAAATAAAAGGAATATATGTCGTGGATGTTTTATGGAGTCCCTGGCGATACGATTATATAAAAGCAGATAAAAATAAAACATCCGCAGATTCCAGCGGTTGTGTTTTCTGCGATGTTCTAAATAACTCGGCAACTGATGAAGAAAATTTTATTCTTCATCGTGCCGAGTTTAATTTTGTCATTCTGAATATTTACCCATACATAAGCGGGCATTTGATGGTTGTTCCCTATGAACACATTGCCGATTTAGACAAAGCCTCAAAAGAATCTACTGACGAATTGATGGATTTAACCAAACAATGTCAGAGTAATTTGCGGGAAGTTTATGAACCTCACGGGATAAACTTGGGAATGAATTTGGGCAAAGCCGCAGGTGCCGGAGTCGCCGAACATTATCATTTACACATTCTGCCACGTTGGATAGGTGATGCAAATTTTATGACGGCAATCGGTCAAACCCGCACAATTCCCGAGTCTTTAGAAAATACTTTTGCAAAATTGAAAGGAAAATTTTAATGTCGGCTGAAAAAATACATTTATCGTGTGAATTATAGCTTTTTGCACAATAGATCATGCTATTTATAAAACAAATTACATTACTTACAAAACAAAACCTATCTTTTACAAAACAATTTTCACTATTTATAAAACAAGTATCGCCATTCACAAAACTATTTTCATTATTAATAAAACATCTTGTAATATTCACAAAACTATTTTCATTATTTACAAAACATCTTGCAACATTCACAAAACAATTTTCACTTTTCACAAAACATTTTGTAATATTCACAAAACAACTTGCAATATTTACACGACTTTTAAGGTATGGCATCAAAGGACAGCAAATTACTAAGACTTATCAACAGTTTTAGCATCAACTTTATCTTCAAATTCTTCTGAGGCTTCTGTAATGTTTGGTTGGATTGAACGGTTGATCGCTTCGTCTTCAACTTCACCGCCTAAACCGATTGGAATATCAGCCGGATTTTTATAACGCATTCCACGTTCTTCCAGTTCATCATCTTTTGGAATGATGATATTCATCATAGATTTTGTCGGCGGCGTATAGCCCGGATAATCAACTCTTGAATGATAGATCGAAATAAGTGATTTGATCATTGATTCACGAATCGTCGTTAATTCACGCAGAGTTATATCACATTCATCTAATTGGTCATCTGCAACGATCGCGTCAATAATTTTGGTTACAATAAAACGTATATTTTCCGGCGTTGGCTCGCTTAAAGAACGTGAAGCGGCTTCGCAACTGTCGGCAATCATCATAATTGCAGATTCTTTGAACTGCGGTTTTGGTCCGGGATAACGAAAGTCATTTTCCACAATTTCTTCACCTTTTCCGGCTTCTTCTTTTGCTTTCGTCAGAAAATAATGAAGCGTACGTGTGCCGTGATGCTGTGGGATAAAATCTACGATTCTTGCTGGTAATCCCATTTCCTTTGCTAATTTTGCTCCATAAGTTACATGACTGATAATGATTTTCGCACTTTGCGATGGTTTTAATTTATCGTGTGGATTTGTGCCGCGTTGGTTTTCGACAAAATGTTCCGGTGCGGCAGTTTTCCCTATGTCGTGATATAAAGCACCGATTCTTGAAAGCAATCCGTTTGCTCCGACTTTTCGACACGCTTCTTCCGCAAGTTGTCCGACTGCGTGTGAATGTTGATTTGTTCCGGGTGCTCTTAACGCTAATTGTCCGAGAACAGGCAAATCTGCATTTGATAATTCAAGCAATTTAACATCAGTTAAAATTCCAAAAAATGTTTCACACATCGGTAAAAACACTGCTGTTACGCCTGCCGTTACAAGTCCACTTGCAAGACCGCAACAAATTGCCAGTAAAACAGTATTTAAAATAAACGGTTGTTGTGTGTAAGCGATCAATGCAACTGCCGTCAAAGCACTTGCTCCGCCAACCATAGCTCCGGCAGTTGTTACTGATTGACGACTTCGATAACGTCCGATCCCATAAACTGCAACAGCCGAAGTAATTGCGGCATATAAAGTGAACTCTAATCCCTTCGGTGCAAGAAGTCCGGCAATGAATGAACTGAATAATCCTGTAAAAATTGCCGTTCGACGGTCTGCCAGTAAAGTCATTAACAAACTGGAAAAGGCAAACGGAATTGCTAATGCCCACAAAGTCGGATCATTTAATGGAGCTTTATAATTTTGAGCGGCAGTATATTCTGCAACACGGAATAAAATAGCCATCAAAAGTGTTTGCAAAATTATAATAAAACCAAATAATGCAAAAGTTTTTTCTTCAGAAAGCGAAAGACGCGGAACGTAACCGCGATGTTGAATAAATTTCCAAGCGATCCAAAAAAGTGCACAAAGTAGAGCGAGTAAACCGAGAAAACGATTTAACTTACGAGATGATTTGCTATAATTTCGGATCGCTGAAATTTGCGATAAAACGACTTCATTTATCGTGTCACCTTCACCAACAACTTTTTGTCCGCGTTTGAGTGTGATCATCATCGGTTCAACATTTTTGGTTATATCTTCACGTTGCTTATTTGTTGCCGCACTATCATAAATGACAGTAGGTTGGATCAAAGGAGATAAAGCTGCATCAAACGCCTCAACCTCTTTTTGTGACAGACTGTTTATTTCATCCAAACGGGTTGTTAAGTTTTTTCTAGCTGTTGAAAGCATAATCCAAGTGCTTTCGGGCATTTGGACAACTGATTGTTGATTAGGTTTTTGCGGGTCATTTAATGTAACTTGGTTTTGTAAAAATTGCTTATCTTTATCATCGTAAATTGAACCTTCCGAACTTTGACGTAGAACTCTTGTTATAGAATCAATTTCATAAGAACTGAATCGTCGTGCGGAAAATACTTTCCCGACTTCTTCGCCGCCTTGCCCAGTCCATTTTGCATAAGTTTCAGAGTTTGTATTAGAGTTTGTATCAACTGTTTTCTTTTGAAATTTTTCCCAAGCATTCAAAAAACTGTCAACGGCTTCATCAGCAGTATTGGTTTGAACTTTGAAAATTGGACTAATTCCTTCTTTTGCGATTTCTATGATTTTGTTTGTTTGCTCTTTGTCTTCATTTGTTATGTCTGCCGGAGAGATTATGCTTTCACGGGCAATGTCGCCGAGTTTATATTCGACAGGTGCGGCTCGCCAAAATGGATTGTTCACTAAAAGAGTTGTGATTATGACCAATGAAACAAATCCGATCCAAAATTTTTGATTTAATGACAAATTTTCGTATGGTCGTCTTAGATAATTTTGAATGTTTATCTTTAATTTGTTTAACTGTGTGCTTTTATTTATTGGCTTTTTGTCCATAATTTCCTCAATTTATGATGACGAACATTATCTGAATAGTTTGATAAAATCAACTTACGAAAAATCAGTTTGAATGAACGGCAAAAATATCCAAATCTTTTGCTAATAATTCACCAACTCTTTTGATGAATGGCTTAAGTGTTTTGGAACGAATTGCCGAAACTGCCATAGATTCTCGGTCTTTTTCGTGTTTTATTTGTCTTTTTAAGGCTTTGATCGAATCCTTGTCAATTAAATCGGTTTTGTTCAATGCGATAAAGTATGGGATTTCATTCAAATTCAAATCAGTTAGTATTTTATCAACCGATTCAATTTGTTGCATTGCTCTGGGGTTTGAAGCATCAACAACGTGAATCAATAGATCGCTGTCACTTATTTCTTCCAATGTTGCACGAAAAGCGGCGACCAAAGTTTCGGGCAGATCTCTGATAAATCCAACGGTGTCATTAATAATTACTTCTTGTTCGTATGGAAGTCTTAAACGTCTTGAAGTTGGATCAAGCGTCGCAAACATTTTTCGTTCAGCATAAACTTTACTGTCAGTTAAAGTGTTCAGCAAAGTTGATTTACCCGCGTTTGTATAACCCACAAGGGAAATTATTGGAAGTGAATTTTTTAATCTTCCTTTTCTTCTTTCCTGTCGTTGCCGACTAATTTTTTTGACTTGTTTTTCAAGTTCGGTGATTTTATTACGAACACGCCGACGATCTGTTTCCAATTTAGTTTCACCCGGTCCGCGTCCGCCAATTCCGCCCGCTAATTTAGAAAAAGCTGCGTTTTGACCTTGAGCCAGACGTGGTAAAAGATATTTGAGTTGGGCAAGTTCGACCTGCAATTTTCCTTCGCGTGAATTTGCTCTTTGTGCAAAAATATCCAAAATCAATTGCGGACGGTCAATCACTTTTAATTCCGTCGCTTCGGAAAGAGAGCGAACCTGTGCAGGATTTAATTCGCGGTCAAAGACGATCAGATCAGCACCAAGTTGCATTGCACGAATCAGCATTTCATTTAATTTTCCACTTCCAAGCACGGTTTTCGGGTGAATTTGTTGTCGTCTTTGCAAGATTTTGTCCAGAACAACGACATTTGCCGATAGTGCGAGTTCTTCCAATTCATTTAAAGATTCTTCCGCATCAGATATTGGATTTGTGGTAACAGAAACCAAAATCACACGATCTCGATTGGTTGGTTTGCGTTTTCTTACCTGACGATTTCTCGCCATTTCGCTTTCAAGCGAATTTATCAAATAGATAAAATCAATGTCGAGTTGTGAAGGGATTTTCGGTTCTAAAAATTGATAAGGTAAAGTTTGAATATTATCATTTGTCTGACTCGCTTTGCTGGGCAGCAGATGTGCGGCGTGGACTAAGTTTGGCAAACCTGTTTCTTCATCAACTTCAATTGCCGCCATCAAATCGAGCCGTAACAAAGCAAGATCAGTTAAATCATCCTGATTTAATGACTCACCAAGTAAATGTGTATGGATGCAACGTAGTCCGCGAAATCTTCCGGTATCTGCACGAACACGCTTAAAATCAGGCATCTCAATTTGTTTGGCATTACCGACCATCACATATTCAACCTTTCCTTTACGGTTGATCAGCACACCGATCTGTCTGCCGGTATCGTGAGAAATTTCCGATAATTGTCTTGCTAACTCAGGCGAAACAATGCTTTCCGGTGGAACTCTGCGAGTTGAAAGTTTCTCAATTCGCTTGAGTTGATTTTGTTTCAAACCATCTGTAAAGCCTTTAACTATACTAATAAGTTATGTCCTCCTAATCTCTCCATTATAACATATAGATTTGTTAAATTTAGCACGACAAAGAGATTTGTTAAATTGCTTAATTTGTGTCCGGCATCGTAGAATAACTGTTTTAGTTGGAGTATTAAAATGAATATAGCAGGCAAAATATTGTCAATAGAGCCGAAATATGTAATTCCGGGCGGAGAAGTTCAGATAAATTGTGAAGGATTGCAAATAAAAGACTTTTCATCATTCGGGTGTTATTTTAATGGAGTCAAAGCTAGAATAATCGGTTCGGCAACAAATAAAGTTTTAGCGACTGTTCCCAATGACTTAGATGTTACGGATGTTGATGTAGTATTTGAAAATAATGGCGAAAAAAGTGAACCGTTTCAAATAAAAGTTGGTAAGTTGTTGACGGATAATTTACATCTTGTTTCAAATCCGGCGATTGACCCAAATGATGATTCGATAATTTTGACTCGTTCAGGTTCACGCGGACAAAACTTGCCTGTAACGCTTTTCCGGCTTGATACTGATGGATATTTGTCAGAAATTTCAGCAGATGTAATGAATCCGACGGGGCTTGCATTTAATCAACACGGCAAACTTTTCATCACAAATCGGGCGGATGGCGAAGTTCTTCAATTAAATAACGATAATGAAGTAGTTCCGGTTGAAACGGATTTGGGAATTGCAACCGGAATTGCATTTGATAAACAAGGCAATCTTTATGTTGGAGACAGAAGCGGCAAAATTTATAAAATAGCAGAAATGGGAACGAGTGAAAATTGGGCGATTCTTGAACCGTCTGTTTCTGCATACCATTTAGCATTTGGTCTGGATGGCGATTTATACATAACAGCACCGGGTTTGTGTAGTTACGATTCCGTATATCGGATTGACGAAGAAGGCTTAGATTCAACTTTTTATAAAGGTTTAGGCAGACCACAGGGATTGGCTTTTGATGATGTCGGAAATCTTTATGTGGCGGCTTGTTTGGAAGGCAAACACGGGATCGTAAAAATATCTGATAATGGAAATGAGATCGAACACTTTATTTCAGGAACAGGAATCGTCGGTCTATGTTTTACTAGAAAAGGAGAAATGATTGTGGCGACAAGCGATGCAGTTTATAGTTTAAATCTAGGTATTTATGGAATTCTTTTAGACTAAAAATAATCCACATCAATTAAAACAAACAAAAAAAGTGCGTAAATTAAATCTACGCACTTTTTTAACTTTTACATTTTTATTTTAATTATCTTCGTTATCTTCTTTATCTTTGTCTGTTGGTTCGTTTCTTCGTTTAAGTTTAGGTGGACCTGAATCTTCAGCGGGTTCACTTTTTTCACTTGGAGAAACGTCATCTCCAACAGGATCGCGTCGTTTCAAAGTTGGTCTTCCATCTTCAACTGAATCTATGTCATCAGGATCAACAACTCCGGCGTTTGAAATTCTTAAAAGATGTTCTTTGATACGCTGGAATTCGGAAGTGCTGATAATGTATTCCTGCTTTTCGGGAAAACGTGAGACTAAAGAAAGACTTTCATCGCGTCGCTCGATTGATTGCGGGTGCGACGAAAACAATTTTGAAAGTGTTCCGGGTTTTTTCTTGTTTTTTGAAGCCAGTTTTTCAAACATTGTTGCCATTCCGGTTGGGTCATAACCTGCCGCATACAAATATTGAACACCTAATGAATCTGCTTCTTTTTCTGCTGCACGACTAAATTTAAAGAATGCGAGGGCTTGTCCGAGTCCGGCAGTATTTTGCAGAATTGCACCGCCGATTCCGCCTGTGAAAATGATTCCGGCGAGTATTCCATAACCTAAAAGCTGTCCTTTACCGGAATTTTCCATTGCGTGTCGGGCAGTTACGTGAGCGATTTCGTGTGCCATCACACCGGCTAATTCGGCTTCATTGTCGGCGGCAATTATCAAACCTTTATTGACGAAGAAATAACCGCCGGGCAAAGCAAAAGCATTAACCTCGTCGCTGTCTATAACTTTTATCGTAAAGGGAATTTTTGCATCCGAATGGAGAACAATGTTTTGTCCGACACGGTTTATGTATTCGGTGATTTTTGGATCTTCGACCATTTTGGCTTGTTGCTCGATTTGAGCGGCAAGCTGAGCTCCAAGTTGAATTTCCTTTTCTCTCGAACCACCAAGCCAACCTGTGAACTTATCAAAACCGCCATTGATATTTCTTTTCCCGATCATTGCCGGATCTTCATCTTTTGATAACGGTTTATTATTAACATTTTTGTTGCTGTCCGTTTGAGCAAAAGTTTTCGCGGGTAAAAACAAGACACCCGTAAACCAGAGTGCTAAAGCGAATAAAAAAGCACCAAATTTTTGAATTGAACTATTACGCATATTTTGCCTCCAATGAATACATCTTCTCTAAATGAATATGCAATTTTAACTTTATTTTATTGTAAAAATCAACAAACTTATGATGCACTAAATTGAAAAAAAGTTTGTGAATACAACGAATTTAATAAAAAAAAGTTAATTTTATTGAATATTTGTGCATAAAATGTTTTAAACTTTGAAAAAAACTGTTAAAATAAAAATCAGTTGCCAATGCAATATTGGCTGTTCGTTCAACTTTATAATACAGTTTAACCTGCAAAGTTATTCCCAATCCAATTTCTCAAAACAAAATACAACAAATTAAAAGATGAGTCGCATTCAAGAAAAAGTAAAAGATATAATTGAAGTTCGCCAATATGAGAGTCCGATAGATTTTCAAGCCGATCCTTCGATAACATTGTCGAGCTATCATTTTACCGATGTGACATCAGATTTAATGGCAAAATGGTTGGACGATGTTATCAAAGTTAATCTTGAAAATGGAATTGCAAAGGCTTTGGCAGGTTACAGAGGAGTTGGAAAGAGTCACTTTTTGGCAACATTCGGAGCATTATTGGCATATCCCGAACTTCGTTCAAAACTCACAAACACGCACGTTTCCTCATCGGCTCAATTATTGATGCGTCGTCATTATCCGGTTGCACATATCCAACGCGGAAGTGCCGAAACGATCCTTGAAGAATTAAGAATCGGAATTGGCAGGGCTTTGGGAGTCCAATTAAATGAATTACCACAGAGTGTCGAAGAGTTATTAAAGTTTGCGGGAAATAAGGTCAGCGATGTTCCATTAATAATAATCGTAGATACAGCATTGGAGCGTGAAACACGAGTTTCCCGTGATGATGGAATACTTTTAGGCACACTTGCAGAGATTGCCAGAGAATATAATGTATTTGTCGGAATTGCTCTGGATGATGATATTACGGAAGCCGACGGAATAAATGTCGCCATTGCACGGACTTTTTCAATTGATTATCTCGACCAGGAACATTTATATCGAATTGTCAACACACATATATTTCCCAAAAATCGCCAAAGTCAAGCACTTTTGACTCAGATCTATAAATACTTTCGGGAAGTTTCTCCCGCATTTCATTGGAGCGAACAAAGTTTTACATCACTTTATCCGCTTCATCCATCCATTTTAGAAGTCGCTCCGTTCATACGTCTATACGCACCACAATTTGCACTTTTCGGATTTGCATCCGATGCCGGAGAAAGAATTCTCGGTCGTCCGGCAAGTTCATTGATCTCTTTGGATGAAGTTTTCGATAATGTCGAACACAAACTCCGTAAATCTACTGAATTAGTGGAAGTTTTTGAAGTATTCGATAAGATCAGTAAAGAAATTGTTGCGACAATT